>DAOUZE010000331.1 GCA_030665765.1 Filomicrobium sp. | reverse complement strand
ATCATGCCCGGCGGTAAGATTGACGTGCGCGGCCAAAACATCGTTGTCGAACCGACCGGCGACTTCGAAAGCGTTGCTGATATCGAGGACGTCATCATTCCGATTCCTGGCTCAGATCGGGTCGCACCAAGATCCATTCGTTGAGCACTAGCGATCTCAAGTACATTGTCCAACCTTGGCTGCGGCCATTTTGGAACGAGGAACTTTCATGAAGATGTACATCAAAAGTGTGTTTGTAGATGACCAAGCTAAGGCGCTTGCATTCTATCGAGACACGCTCGGCTTTGTTGTCAAACATGACATCCCATTGGGTGAGCACAGATGGCTTACTCTTACGTCGCCCGAGGAACAGGACGGTGTGGAACTGCTCCTAGAGCCCAATCAACACCCAGCAGCACGCGCCTTTCAAAAAGCACTCGTTGCTGATGGCATCCCCTGCACCTCTTTCAGCGTTGACGACATCGCATCTGAACATCGACGGCTAGAAAACGCGAATGTCTCCTTCACTCAGCCTCCCTTGAAAGCTGGGGGCGTAACCATGGCGGTGTTTAATGATACCTGCGGTAACCTCATCCAATTGACCGAACTCGATTGAGCGATAACCTGGAGCGTTCATAAGGCAACGGTACTTGCCGTCTCCGGGCAGAGAAGTGAGTTAGGTGCGCAGGCGATTGCAGCCGTGGCTACTCAACCTGTGCCTTGCCAAGCATTTTGGGCCCAGTGTTTCCAAACGGCGCCGGCTCCATTCCGATGAAATTGATCCTCGTCACCATAGGCAGCTCGGCCGCTTTGTCATCGGCAACCGTCAACGGCAACACCTTCGCCAAGAGCGGACAGAGTGGGCTGGTCCCGAATGTCCGCTAAGTGGACTTTCCGGACATTGGCTATGCGCGCTGGGCCCGACGTAGGGATGTCCGCTTTTGGGGTTGAAGCGGAACATGCCAGAGCTGCGATCGTCAGAGGGCTGCTAGGTCCGCTTTGATCAATAAGCGGACATTCGAACTTCACGCCAAGGTCAGTCGACCGACCTTGCCTGCGAGGCCGGAAGATAACGTATCGAAGTTTGGGTTCGCACTCCGCGCGGTGGCGATCCATTAGAGTCTCAGTGTTCACAATTGGATGATTGTAACAAAGAACGACTAGGCCTGCCTGGCCTGTCCGGTGACACTCGATGTCGTCATGACGTCAGGTCGGTGGCATAGATAATGGAATGCAAGATAAGGCCATATGAATCTAAGAATGGAGATCTGACATGTGCTCTAGAGTGCAATGGACTGCGGAAGGACAACCCGTCATCGTTGGGCGGAACATGGACTGGACCGAAAGGATGGGCTCAAAACTCTGGGCCATGCCAAAAGGAATCGAGCGCAGTGGTCTGACCGATGAAAATCCGCTCACCTGGACCTCGAAATATGGCAGCGTTGCTACGAGCATTTGGGACTGCGCAACCTGTGACGGCCTGAACGAGGCCGGTCTGTACGTCAATGTTCTGTATCTTGCCGAGGCCCAGTATGGGGACCGTGAGCCTTCGCTTGCAGGCCTTTCGATCGCGCTTTGGGCGCAGTTCTTTCTCGACACCTGCGCAACCGTGGCAGAAGTGGTGGAGGCTGCCAAACAACTGCAGGTCCAACCGGTGGAACTGGTGCACAAGGGCGTGTCGGCGGATGCGCCCATGCACATGTCCGTTTCCGATCCGAGCAACGACTCCGCGATCATCGAGATTCTCGACGGCAGGCCTCACATCCATCACGGCTCACAATATACGACCATGACCAACTCGCCGCCCTATGACGAACAGCTTGTGCTGCTCAAGCAGTATGAGGGACTGGGGGGCAAGAAGCCGATCCCGGGCACAATGGAGGCAGAGGATCGCTTTGCGCGGGGCGCATTTTACCTCACCAAACTTCCCGAACAGCCACCAACCTACCAGGCTGCAGTTGCCGGCGTTCTCAGCGTCATCCGCAACATGGCAACGCCGCTTGGCGCCAATGACCCGACGCGGCCGAACATTTCGGCGACGCTTTGGCGTTCGATCGGCGACTGCACAAACAAGCGCTATTACTTCGAGTTCACCGATATGCCCAACGTGGTCTGGATCGATCTCGACAATTTGGACCTCAGCGATGGCGCCCCGATCCGGGCCTACGACTTTGCCAGGGATCTTGAGGCTTCCGGCGAAGTGTCGGGACGTTTCCAGCCCTCTGAAGCGCTGGATTTTCTGAAGGCGGGTGGCGTCGTGACCTGGAAACCGGCGGCATAGTCTAAGACCTTGCAGCCCGAGCTTGACGGCAGCTTTGTCCGCAGTGCTGCCGTTGCTGCAAAGGGCAGCGAATGTCGGCTCGGGATCAACAGTCGACCTCGACATGCGCTACCTCAACGAAGACAGCATCCAGCTGCTGGAGCTTGCGTTAGTGCTGGGCTTTTCAAGGTATTGTCACATTAAGTCTGATTGACTGGAATTTGCCGATAGCGGCTTATTTTTTGACGCGTGGTATTTCAAAGACTTATCCTACCGGTCGATCGTCCACATTGGGCCAATTTCGCTTAGTGTGACAATGCCGTCATGACGGCGTCTGGCGAGAAGCCTTGTGACTTGAGCAGTTTCCGCATCTGCTTCAAGGCTGCTTGCTTGTTTCGGCGCGATTGCACCAGCACGTCCAGGGTCTCTCCCTCGCAATCAACGGCGCGCCACAGGTATACGCTCTTGCCGTTGATCGAGACGAAGACTTCATCGAGATGCCAACGCGTATCAGCACGCGGGGGCGAGTGTCTTAGTTTTCTGGCATAGGCCAAGCCAAACTTCACTGACCAGCGGCGGACCGTTTCATACGAGACATCGATGCCGCGTTGGGACAACATATTCTCGACATCGCGCAGGCTTAGAGGAAAGCGAAAGTATAGCCAGACCGCGTGCTGGATCACAGCGGCCGGGAAGCGATGGCGACGATAGGAAGAACGGCTCATCGGACGTTGATAGCATACGGCATCAACTGAGCAGCCGCGTTACCGTGACAACACCAAGCCTGGGGCTTCTTCAAAAACGACGGTCAGCGCACAGCCGAAGATTTGAAACTATTCTGATCTGCACAAGTATCCTCTTTTCGAGAGACGGCAGATCAGAGCTCTCAAACTTATGCGCGTCCATGGCTTCCAACCACGAGCGTCAGCTACCATAAAAGAAAACGGTGGCGCCTATGCAGCACCACCGTTTCTCGTGCACCCCCAATAGCCCTACGCGTCCAGATCAACCGTCGCGATTTTGAGCTCGTGACAAAGATATGAAGATTGAGCTGTCACAACTAGTGCTCCAGAGCCACTCCAGAGAGCTTCCACAACCTAAGCACCCATCAAAAATACCCAGCTAAAACACGCTCCCCACTTTTTGAATTTTTACCGGCGATATCCACAAGCCAACTCAACCCACTCATTGCCTTTTCAGGCTTTCACAACGAGTCTGCTCAACTCACTCTTCTGCCTACTTTTTTCCACACTCAATGCCTTATTAATCACCCCACTGATCTTATAATGCAGCATACACATATTTTTACAATGAGTGTGCTCATGAGCCTTTCAAAGCAAGCCAAGACACTGACCAAGCCTCAGATCAAACTGATCACAGGCTTGATCCACCAGACACGTCACCCAGTCAGAAACCAGGCCATCTTTTTGCTGTCAGTGAGAGGAGGACTCAGAGCTAAGGAGATAGCTGGTCTGACCTGGGAAATGTCACAGATGCTGATGGTGAACTGAGCGCTTCAATTCATCTCAGAGACGTAGCCAGCAAGGGAAGGTCAGGAAGGATCATTCCTCTCAACAAAGAGCTGAGGAGAGTCCTTCAAGCTCTGAAGGAGGATCAGAACCACTCTCTCTATGTCATCACCACAGAACGCTCTGAAAGGACATCAGCAGCAGCCATAGTGAACCTGTTTTCTGGCTGGTACAGAGCAGCTGGTTTGAGGGGATGCTCCAGTCACTCTGGAAGACGCACCTTCATCACCAACGCTGCTAGGAAGATCTCTACTGTAGGAGGTTCACTCAGAGATGTTCAAATGCTGGCTGGACATAGAGCCCTCACCACCACTCAACG
>DAOUZE010000352.1 GCA_030665765.1 Filomicrobium sp. | reverse complement strand
CCTGCAGCGACGAGCTACCGCGTCTTCCCGCCGGAGCTAGAAAACAACGACAAAGTCTTCTTTCACGGGCCTGGGGCTAAAACTGGACCTCTTATTACTTGGGGCCGATGACCAAATGTTGACCCATCTGCGAGCTGCTTCATTACAAGGTCGGACCAATGGGGGATTCCGCGCCAAATAGAGTCAAGGCGAGCGTACGGTGTCGAAGAAGAGTTTTATGAAGTCGCGGCAACAAGAAAGGTCTGCCGACTTGATCAGACTACTAGGCTTCTGGTGCTGCCGGAGAGATTTGAACTCTCGGCCTCTCCCTTACCAAGGGAGTGCTCTACCCCTGAGCTACGGCAGCTGACCATGTTACGTGCCAACGTCGTCGTTCCGCCGGGAGTTGGCAGTATAAGGACCCTTCGATTTATCGTCGGTCCGAGTCTCGGCGGCGCGCTCATCTAGCGCAAACGGGGCTCCTTGCGCAACTGCTAAACAGCCTTGTCGCGGGTAATACAACCCACACGCATCTGCTTGCGGCGTCACAGCGTGAGTACCTGTGGGCTAAGCAGTACCAAGCCACGACAATCCACCCCTCGCAATTTGTTTCGCGGTGAGATAAAAGCCGCACTCCAACTCATCGATAGGCTGTGATGCACATGCAGGACGGGAGCTCTCCCCCGGACGACTTAGGCCCGTCAACCGGGGCAGGTACGGTTGCCGCAAAGCCAACCGGCAAACCAGGTGATCTCGGTTACGAGATCGCCCGCCGGCGCACGTTTGCCATCATCTCCCACCCTGACGCCGGCAAGACGACGCTTACCGAGAAGCTCCTGCTGTTCGGCGGCGCTATTCAGCTTGCCGGTCAGGTCAAAGCCAAAAAGGATCGCCGTTCGACGCGCTCCGACTGGATGGCGATCGAAAAAAACCGTGGCATCTCAGTCGTCACTTCCGTAATGACCTTCGAATACGGAGGCACAGTCTTTAACTTGCTCGATACTCCGGGCCACGAGGACTTTTCTGACCACACTTACCGAACACTGACGGCTGTCGATTCAGCAATCATGGTCATCGACGCCGCCCGGGGTATCGAAGCTCGTACCCTGAAGCTGTTCGAAATCTGCCGGCTGCGCGACATCCCTATCATCACCTTCGTCAACAAGATGGACCGCGAAGCTCAGGAGCCACTCGATCTGTTGCACGAGATCGAGCAGACGCTGGCCCTCGACACCGCGCCGATAGTTTGGCCGATCGGTAGCGGTTCAACCTTCCGCGGCACTTACGATCTCGCCCAAAAGCGCGTTCGCCGCCTGGACCAAAGCCCCGACGGCGAACCGGTTTCTGGGTACCAAGATCCCATCTTCGAGACCTTGCTCGATGAAAACGATCTCGGCACCTGGCGCGAAGAAATCGAACTCGTCGAGGACGCGGCCAAGGATTTCGATGTGGAAGCTTTCCGTCAGGGCACTCTGACACCTGTGTTCTTCGGCAGTGCCCTAAAGAACTTCGGCGTTCGCGATTTGCTTGATGCGCTTGTCGCCCATGCACCGCCGCCGCGCGATCAAAGGGCCGCTACCCGCACCGTTAAGGCGGACGAGAAGAAGATGACCGGCATCGTCTTCAAGATCCAAGCCAACATGGACCCCAACCACCGCGACCGCATCGCCTTCATGCGCGTCTGTTCAGGTAAGCTGACGCGCGGCATGAGAGCTAAGCTGGTGCGCACCGGCAAGACCATGGCGCTGACCGCGCCGCAGTTCTTCTTCGCCCAGGACCGTTCCCTGGCTGAAGAGGCATTTGCCGGCGACGTTGTCGGCATCCCCAACCGCGGTCTGTTGCGTATCGGCGATGCGTTGACCGAGGGTGAAGACATCACGTTCCTCGGTATTCCCAATTTCGCACCTGAAATCTTGCGCCGTGTCCGCCTGGAGGACGCCATCAAAGCCAGGAAGTTGAAAGATGCGCTGCAAGAGATGGCCGAGGAAGGGGTTGTCCAGCTGTTCACCCCAATTGACGGCACCCAGCCCGTGGTCGGCGTTATTGGTGCCCTGCAGCTCGACGTTCTGGTCGACCGGTTGACCCATGAATACGGCCTTGACGCCGCCTATGATCCAGCTCCGTGCGATACCGTGCGCTGGATCACTAGTGACGACAAAACCGCCATCAAGCGCTTCGTGGAGCGTTACCGCGCCAACATCGCAAAGGACCTCGACGGGGACTACGTCTATCTTGCGCCGTCTGTCTACAATCTCTCCACGACCAGTGACCGCCACGATGAAATCAAATTTGTTGATATCAAAACGGTGAATTCGAGCTGAGATAGCGACCAACCCCCACTGATTGGTCGGTTTTCTTCGCTAGTTCATTGATGTCGTCGGTGGCAACAGGTTCGTCGCGTCCAATGGGCATTGATTCAAATAGCAGCAGGTGATTGCCACGTTCGGCAAGGGCTGCCACTCGCCTGAACGAGAATTGCCAGACGATCTGCGTTGCGTCGTCAGAAAGATAAAGGCTGGGAAAGACGCCGAGGCTGCTGAACGGCCAAAAGGTATTCCGCTAACGGGCCATGCGGCTTGCCACCGTCATGAGCGGGCCTGATAACGCTGGGCCCGCACAATGAGACCGCGTCATCGCATTCGTGACCACATCGAAGTTCACACAACATCAGTTCGGCCGATCCCTCGGCACACCAAGTCCTGCGGGCACAGGTCCTATCGTGTTAACCCGAGTTCGTCGTAGACTGCTGCGCTTCCCAAGGACACAGCCCCAACCGCGAAATGCCCAAACAGTTTCCTACGCCCGATGCCTTCCGTGAGGCGGTTGCCGCCCTGCCGTGTGCAAACGCCGCGCTGCAACTTAAAGCTCGCGAGCGACAGCAAGTGCTGACAAAACCGCCCGGTTCTCTAGGTCGCCTCGAGGATATCGCCGTCCACCTAGCAGGGTGGCACGAAGAAGGTATTCCCCGTGCCGAGAGGATCAAGGTAGTCGTGTTCGCCGGCAATCACGGAGTGACTGCGCAAGGCGTTTCCCCCTACCCCGCCGCGGTTACCGCGCAGATGGTCGCCAACTTCAAGTCCGGCGGCGCCGCGATCAATGCCATCACAGGAAGTGTTGGGTTGGAGCTGGAAGTTATGGCGCTGCAACTCGACAATCCTACGGCCGACATCACAGCAGCCCCCGCTATGAGCGATGTCGAAACGCTCGAAGCGCTGAACGCTGGTGCACGCGCCGCAAGTGGTGATTCCGATATTCTGATCTTCGGTGAAATGGGAATCGGCAACACAACCATCGCCGCTGCTCTATGCGCGGGGGCTCTAGGCGGGGCTGGCGCCGACTGGGTGGGCCCTGGAACCGGTCATGATGTCCAAGGAGTCGCACGCAAAGCGGCGGCCGTTGATCAAGCTCTTGCACGCACACGCAACGACGGTCTCACAGATGCTTTTAAACTCCTGCGCCATCTCGGCGGTCGCGAGACAGCCGCCATCGCTGGCGCTGTTGTTGCCGCTCGGCATGAACGGATCCCAGTAGTCCTCGATGGCTATGTCGTCACCGCCAGCCTTGCGCCGCTCATGAAGCTGAACGCCGCCATCCTTGAGCATTGCATAGCCGGCCATGTGTCTGCGGAGCCCGCACACCAAAAGCTCTTGCAAATGATGCAGTTATCACCATTGCTGGATCTCGGGATGCGCCTTGGCGAGGGGACCGGCGCGGCATTGGCTGCTGCCATCGTCCGCGCAGCCGTGGCCACACATACGCAAATGGCGACATTTGATGCCGCCGCCGTGGAGAACCGGACAAATGCTGGATAGAACTGGAACGCCGA
>DAOUZE010000033.1 GCA_030665765.1 Filomicrobium sp. | reverse complement strand
CAATAAAGCCTTAACCCCCTCCGTTAGCGGTCTTAGCGGCGATCCCGTGAGGCAACACACCATCGAGTTGTGCTAAGAGGTGTCCCGACAACAGAAGCGGAGATTAATCATGAGCGGTGATGAGGCCGGTTGGCCGCGTTTTCCCGATGTGTCGGGAGCATTTACCGAAGAGGTGACCGGGGCCCGACCGGTCTGGCAGGTGCGCGAGGACGACGATCCCGCCACGATCCTTGCTGATCATGGCATCAGTGGCGACTGGCTTAAGGCCGTCGGTTTCCGTGGCAAAGCCCGACGTGCCGCCCTCGTCCCAAATGCCGACGGCAGCCTCGCTGGAGCCGTTCTTGGCACCGGCGATGGTCAGGCCGGAGACCCCTGCGGCCCCTCCGAATTGCTAATTGGACTGCTGCCCAAGACGCTTCCAGACGGGGATTACCGGCTGGCAACGGCCGACGGGGAAGCAGCCGAAAATGCCGCCATTGCTTGGGGGCTCGGCTCCTATCGGTTTCGCCGATACCGCGGAAATGGTGAGGATTACGGCCCGCGCCTCGTGCTGCCCGAGGATACAAACAAGGCGCGCATCAAAGCTATCGTCGAAGGCATCTGGTTCGGGCGCAATTTGATCAATACGCCGGCTTCCGATATGGGACCCGACGACCTTGAAGCCGCGGCCCGGATGCTGGCCGAGCGCCACGGCGCCTGGCTTAAAGTAACGACGGGCGACGACTTGCTCGCCCAGAACCTGCCGATGATCCATGCCGTCGGTCGCGCCGCGGCCCAAGCCCCGCGCCTGATCGATTTGACCTGGCAGCCGCAGGCCACAACCCAACTCAAGACTGTAACCCTTGTCGGCAAGGGTATTTGCTTCGACACTGGCGGCCTCGACATCAAACCTCCCAACGCCATGCTCTTAATGAAAAAGGACATGGGTGGTGCTGCTAGCGCCCTGGCTCTGGCGCATATGATCATGGCGCTTGAATTGCCGATTGCTCTACGAGTTCTGGTTCCTGCTGCTGAAAATTCCGTTGCCGGCAATGCTTTCCGTCCAGGTGACGTTCTGACAAGCCGCTTAGGCAAAACTGTCGAAGTCGGCAATACAGACGCTGAAGGTCGTCTTGTGCTTGCCGATGCTCTTGCGCTGGGCGATGAAACAGGCCCTGATCTGATGATCTCGCTTGCCACCCTGACTGGGGCGGCACGGGTCGCACTGGGGCCGGATTTGCCGGCATTCTTTACCGACGACGACGATTTCGCCGCAGCCGTTGCGCGGCGTGGCCTGACCGTTGGCGATCCGGTCTGGCGCCTGCCACTTTGGCGTGGATACAACGCAAAGCTCGATAGCGAGGTCGCCGATATGAACAACGTGTCAGATGGCCCCTTTGCCGGCGCAATTACCGCGGCTTTATTCTTAAAGCGGTTCGTTACAAAGACACGCCGCTATGCGCATGTTGATCTCTATGGCTGGCGTGCCGCAGCGCGGCCACTTGGCCCTAAGGGCGGCGAACCGCACGCAGCCCGGCTTCTGCTGGCCACTTTGAGTGATGAGGTTTTATCTTGAACGATCAGGAGTCAGCTGGCCCAAAGGCTACGCCGGGTCGTCCGGCCAAGCACTTACAACCCGTCGATCCAACCGTCCCGCTCGACGCCCGCCGCCATGCTTTCAGGCCGGATCTCGCAGCCGACAATCTTCGCGGGCGGGTTGAAGCGGAACGCTTTGTTGCTGGTAACTGGGGCCAAGTCGTCGTCCCCAGTATTCAGATTCGAAACAAACCCGACACCAATGCGGCGGTCGATACTGAAGCGTTGTTTGGCGAGGTTGTCGTTGTCTACGATGTTGCCGGTGGCTGGGCCTGGGTGCAGTTGTTACGCGATGGCTACGTTGGTTATGCCCAGGCCGACGCCATCTCCAACCACGTCCAATGGCCGACCCATCGTGTGAAGGCACTCGGCACGTTTGTCTTTCCTGAGCCGGATATCAAAAAGCCGCCTCTCGCCCACTTGAGTCTGAACAGCCAATTGCGCATTGCATGCCAGGAGGATCAGTTCTACCGCCTCACCTCGGGTGGCTATGTCGCCGTCCGGCACGTGGCCGAAGAGGATACTTTTGCCCGGGATTTCGTCGACGTCGCTGAGCGCTTTATGGACACACCCTACCTCTGGGGTGGACGTACCCGTCTCGGCATCGACTGTTCCGGACTTATCCAAGTTGCCTTGGAGGCCGCCGGTATCGCGGCCCCGCGTGATAGTGATATGCAACGCGCCGAAATCGGCAACGACCTTTTGATGCCAGAGGATTTCGAAGGGCTGCAGCGCGGCGACCTGATGTTCTGGCCCGGTCACGTCGGCGTCATGGTCGACGGTCTTATGCTGCTACACGCCAACGCCCACCACATGGCGGTGACGGTCGAGACGTTGCCCGAGGCCGTCGAACGGATCGCTCGGAGGGGCTCGCGGCCCACGGCGGTTAAGCGGCTTTCCTCGCTCTGCGCCTGAGTAACAGCTTTGTTCAGCGGGGAACGAGGCGGGTAAGCCGCGCCATCTCCGCCAGCGCCTCCCGTGACCCGATCGCAGGCTGCCAGCCGGTCTCCCGCAGCGCCCCTGTCGCCACCATCAAGTCACCATCAAGACGTGCCCACGCTTCGCCCTTGCCGGCAAGCTTTGCAGCTGCGGCAAGCGCCGCGCTGGGTAGACCGAACAGACCTGGCCGCCGGCCAAGTCCTCGACGCATCGCCGCAACGATGTCGGCGATTTTCAGCGGGCTCTCATCGGCGACAAGCAGGACCTTGCGCTGGGCGTTGTCCGCCGAAAAGCAATGTAGGATAGCGCTTGCCAGGTTCTCAACGCTCAAGATGGAGCGCCGACCACCAAGCGTGCTGAGCGGTAGCGGCAGACCAAGACTGGCAAGCTTCAACAGCTGCGCCATGTTGCCTTTCACCTCCGGTCCGTAGACCAAAACAGGTCTTAACGTGACCCAGTCCGCCGCACTCCCGGCGAGCGCGTCGCACAGAGCCATTTCCCCGGCAAGCTTGGCGCGCCCATAAGCATCGCTGGGTTGCGGCGGGCTATCTTCGGTGAGGACGCTATCGGCAACCGGTCCGCTTTGCGCCCGCACGGAGGAGATGTAGACAACCCGTTTTAAGCCAGCCTTGCCAGCAGCGACGCCAAGCGAACCGACCGCACCACAATTCACCGCTTGGTAGTGCGTTTCCGGGATGTCTTTGTCGGCATGCGCGACGCCGGCGAGGTGGACGGCGTAATCGCACCCTTCGACAAGATCACCCCAGTCCACCAGGCCTCGCGAGAGGTTGGGGAGCTTGACGGGAACCACGCCTTTGCCCGCCGTCAAGCAATCCGGATCGCGGGCTGCCGCACGTACCTCGAAGCCGCGTGCGGCTAGGTATGGCACGACACTTCGACCAATAAAACCACTAGCTCCGGTAACGAGGACGCGCTTATTGGTCATGTCGAAACTCAAGCTTCGGTAATGGCTGCTCGTTGCAATCCAAGCAAATCGAACAGTGCCGCCAGGACTAGCCGCCGATCATAGCGCCGTTCCGCTTTCTGATGACTTGCGCGGGCCATCGCCGGGATTAGGTCAGGCCATTTCACAGACCGCTGCATCGACAAGGCCAGAGATGCCGGATCGCCGGGCGCACAAAGAACACCGTTGACGCGCTCATCGACCAGTTCGCGGCATCCAGGCGCATCGGTGGTGACTATGGCTCGGCCCATGGCCAGGGCTTGCAATGCTGGGCCAGGGCTCGCCTCGCCGTGCGAGGGGTAGACGAACACATGACACTGCGCGATCAGAGAAGGTGTGTCGGCGCCGTCTCCCACATAGCTGACCGTCTCGCCATAGGGTTCTACGTCGGCCAACGACAGTGCATCATGGCTTCGGCTCGCTGGGCCAGCCAGCTGGAACTTGGTCTGCGGTGCGTGCTCCTTGACGATCTCCGCCGCTTTGCAGAAGTCGAGAACTCCACGTGACAGCGCCAGTTCCGCGATCATCAAGAAACACAATTCGTCGCCGATAGGTGGCAACGGTGCGACCTGCAGCTGGTCAAGATCGACACCCAAGCCAGGCAGGACGACAGGTGTCAGATCCTCCGGCAACAATCCACTGATTTCAAGCTGGGCGGCGTGATCGTAGTTGTAGCAGAGGACGTCAGTGGCCGCATCGAAGGCCCTGATCAGGCTATCTTCCGGATCGCCCTCAGATCCGTTTTCCTCATCTGCTTCCGGCGGAAGCTGCTCCTGCACAGCGATGATCCGCTCGGCACCGGCCTTTTTTGCCGCCAAGGACACGGCTGGCATGACGCCACTCCCGCGAGCCAAGACAGTGTCGGCCTGCCATTCGGACAGTATTGAAGTGGTGCGTTGAACGACCTGCCTCTCCGGCATCAACGTCCATCGATCCGCGACAAGATTGAGTTGCCGCACGTCGGCGCCGGCGTGCGTTAGCGAAAGCGTCTCACCTTCTGAAATTTGCGGTGCGAGGCACAGCACGCGGTGCCCGCTCTCCAACAGGCGGTTGATCAGCGGCATATATGTGCCCGCGAGACTATGCCCGTGGGCGGCCGATAATGCGATCCGCTTCCCGCGGTCTGGACGCGTATCCGTAGCATTCTGTTTCGGCATGTCAGTGCAGGGTCCGGGATAATGGTGCGAAGACGGGTTTCTCGTTGTCTCCGGCTTGTTGTTCTTCTTCGGCGTCGCCGTTGCTGTAACCCTCGACAGTTCGGCTGAGAATACTCTTGATGGTCTCAAGATCGCGGCGTCGCATTGCTTCTCTGAGAGTGTCAAGCTCACGCCAGAGCGCGTCGGCGGGCAGGAACGGTTCGCCGGACCGCAAGATCCGGGAATGTTCTGTGCCAGTGGTGTTCGCGCCTAGCAGTAGTTCTTCGTAGAGCTTCTCGCCAGGACGTAATCCTGTATAGACGATCTCAATTTCGCCGTTGGGTGTATCTTGGGTGCGTAAATCCAGCCCAGCGAGCCGGACCATCAAGGTCGCCAAATCGTCGATCTTGATCGGGTCGCCCATATCGAGGACGAACACTTCACCGCCAGTTGCCATCGCACCGGCCTGGATGACGAGCTCGGCTGCTTCGGGTATCGACATGAAATATCGGATAATCTCGGGATGCGTGACGGTCACCGGTCCGCCAGCCTTGATCTGCTTTCGGAACAGGCGAACGACGGAACCGGAACTATCAAGAACGTTGCCGAAGCGGACCATGGTGAACACCGTCTCGGTGCCCTCCTCCTCCGCTTTCGCCTGCAAAACAAGCTCAGCGAGCCGCTTGCTGGCGCCCATGATATTTGTCGGCCGCACCGCCTTGTCGGTGGAGATTAGCACGAAGCGCTCAACACCCAGGTTGCGCGCGGCGTCAGCGATCACGGCGCAGCCAAATGTGTTGTTCAAAATTCCAATACAGGCGTTCTGTTCGACGATCGGCACGTGTTTATAGGCGGCGGCATGGTAGATCGTTTCGACGCCGTAGCGTGTGATGGAATCTCGGACGACCTGCTCATCAAGCACAGAGCCGAGCACGCAGATCAGTTCCGGCCCTGCACCGTCCGGCATCTCGGCGATGATCTCGCGGACCTCCATTTCGATCTCGTAGAGTGCCACTTCCGAAATATCCAGAAGCACCAGACGGCTTGGATGCTGCTTCAGGATCTGACGGACCAATTCCGAGCCCACAGATCCGCCCGCTCCGGTCACGAGAATCGATTTACCAAGTATCGAGCGGGCTAGAAGTTCCTTGTTCGGCGGCACAGGGTCTCGTCCGAGCAGGTCTTCGACTTCCAAAGGGCGAACATCGGTGATGCCCACCTTACCAGTGGCGATCTCTTCCATCGTCGGCATTACCTTGACGGCGACGGGATAGTGCTCCAGCTCACTTATGATCTGGCGGCGTTCTCGGCGTTGCGTCTCCGGCACCGCCAGCAGGATTTCTCGGACTCCCGCCCTTTCAATGACGTGTTCGATCTTTTGCGGTCGGTAGACCTTCACCCCGCCGACGTACTGGCCCCACATATCGGGAGCGTTATCAATAAACCCAACTGGTTCACGGTCGGATACGCGGCGCAGTGCTTCCAACAGCTCCGAGCCCAGTTGCCCAGCGCCGTAAATGAGAACAGGCTTGCGCTCAATGTCGAGCGGCAGACGTGGCACGCGGATGCCGACACTCTTCAATACCAGCCCGGCCAATTGCCGGCTTGCGGCTATACCGATCGCGCCGATGAAGCCGTAGGTCAAAATGACCGTGCGCGGGATGCCGTTCTGTCCTGTCATCAGAACGACAAGCGCCCAGATCAGCACGCTAAGGCCCATGCAAGCGAATACTCGCAAGGTCCCGCGGTATCCGATGAAGCGCGTTACCAGACGGTACAAACCGAAGTGCGCGAACGTCGCCACCGTGATAATCGGCGCCGCCACGAACAACAGCATTTCAGGGATTGAGTGCGGCCAGTACCACGTCTGGTATCGCAACGACATGGCCGACCAAACGATAATGGACAGCACAAAAAGGTCTGTGGTCACCAAAATCGCACGCTTGTAATAGCGCGGCAATTCCAGCAGCCACTTTCTTATGATGGCAGTATTGCGCTGCTCTTCGGCCTGTGAAGACAAGAGATCCCCTCGAGCCACCCAGCGGGACCGCCCCTCGTTGGCCCCTGAAAGACGCAAAATGGCGCGTCCAGTGTGTATGAACGCGTTGTATCACGCTCGCCGTGACGCCGGGCAACAAAAAGTTGCCCTGTCCCCAGCTGCAACCGGTCGCAATAAGCGCTACTTTCCGGCGCCGGCCTGGGTCGTTGCTGGGCTAAGCCCCAGAATTCCATCAACAGTGGCATTCACGCGCCCGTTGGCCGGCGGCGCGGTGGTCGAGCCGTCTCCGATTACGTCGATGAGGCGGTGGGCGAGCGCTACCGCGATGATCCCAAATGCGACGCCCCCGAGCATTTGCCCGGTGATAACCCCGGGTGCCCCTGCGACCGCCTCTCCCGCGAGGACGAACGGCACCGTGCCAAGCGTGGCCCGCGCCCAGTTCAGCGCCGTCGAGACATGCGGTCGACCAAGCGTGTTGAAGACTGCGTTGGAAATGAATAGTGCGCCGAGAAAGAAAAACAGCGGCGATAACCAGCGACAGAATAGCGTGATCAACTCTGCCGTCTCGCCCGATGCCTGGAACTGGTTGACGATAAGCGGTGCGCTAAGTGCCAGCAGGCCCCATGCGACGACTGTAAAAGCGCCAGTGACATAGAGTGAAAGCCGCAGCGTTTCGTGCATGCGGGCCTTGTCGTTTGCACCGTAGTTTTGCCCGACGATTGGCCCAACCACTCCGGACAGTGCAAAGATGGCACCGAAGGCCACCGGCATGATTCGGCCGATGATCGTCCAGCCGGCAACTGCGCTGTCGCCATGCTGGGAAATCACCGCCGTGATATATGCGTTGGCGGCGGGGGTCGCCAGATTGGTTGCGACGGCGGGAACGGCGATCGCGGCCAGCGGCCGGCCGTCGGCCAAGAATGTGCGCCACTTGGGCCGGCCCATTAGCCCGTGTACGACGACGACGCCGTAGAAGCCGATCAACATAACGCTGACCCGCGCCATCGCCGAGGCCCAGGCCGCACCCTCAATGCCCATATCGAAACCGAAGATTAAAATCGGATCGAGAATCACGTTGGTTATCGCGCCGAACAAGGTGACGTTCATGGCGCGGCGCGCATCCCCGATAGATCTCAACACTGCCGAAGAGGTCATACCAAGCGCCAGCGGAGGCAGCGCTGGCACCGCGATTGTCAAATAGCTGACGGCGAGCTCGCGCGTTCGTCCAGTGGCGCCGAGCAGATCTAAAAACTGCGGTATGAGCACCCACACCAACACCGCCAGCACCGACGAGATGACGAATGTCCACAGATGTGCATTTGCCGAAAGTCGTCGCGCGCGCACAGTGTGTCCGGCGCCGAGAGACGGCGACACCAGTGCGGTTGCTGCGATGGCAAGACCGATACCGATGCCGATTGTCAGCATGAGAACCGAACTGCCGTAGCCTACGGCGGCGACCAGAGCTTGGCGTTCCTCCAGAAGACTAAGAAAGTAGATGTTGGCAAGGTCGCCGATGAAAATGGCTACCAGCCCCAGTGCGCCCGTGCCGGTCATGACCAGCAAGTGACGCAACAGCGATCCTGTCACGAATTTCGGTGCTCGCGTGGGCCGACGTTTGGGCCGGGCCGCCTGCCGCGGCGATGGCGTGTTATCTTTCATTGAGCTTTCGGGTCACGTGCGCTTTAGCGCCAATTGACGTGTTGGCGCGCGGACATAAATCCTATTTGCCATTCAGCAAATTTAGGGGACAAGACCTTTGATCGTCTCGCCTCCAGTCCAGATCATCAGATCTGCCGACGCGATTTTATAGCCGCCGCCAGCGTTCCCTCGTCGAGATAGTCCAATTCTCCTCCGATAGGCACACCTTTTTGAATTTCAGAAACGGTGACACCGGAAGGTTTCAGCAGATCTTGTACGTAATGCATCGTGGATTGGCCCTCCACCGTCGCGTTCAGCGCCAAAACCACTTCACGGACGTCCGGCGCCGAAGCCCTTTCGAGCAATTTGCCGATGTTGAGGTTCTCCGGCCCTATACCATCAAGCGGAGACAGATGGCCGCCGAGCACGTGATAGAGCCCCTTGATGACGCCAGCGCGTTCTAGCGCCCACAAATCCCCTACCTCTTCAACGACAACAATCATCGTGCGGGGTCGTGAGGGGTCTTGACAAATACTGCACGGTGACAGTGAATCCAAATTGCCGCACTCTGGGCAAACAGAAATCTTGTCTCGCGCTTCAGCCAGGGCTTCAGTAAGCGGCTCAAGCAAGTCGCCGCGGCGCTTAATCAAAGTCAACGCCGCCTTTCGCGCCGACCGCGGCCCGAGGCCAGGCAGCCGGGCCAGCAACTTGATAAGTCGTTCGATTTCCGGCCCTGCCGTCTTATTCGCCATTCGCGAGCGTAGCCTCAAGAAAAACAAACATTGCGTTGGCACGCTGCACTAATATTGCCTAGCGGCTGTCGAGCGGTTAGCGCGATAGCTCGGTATAACCCTTGCGGTCGAAGTCGTGCCAGTTTTCTTACCGTCCAGTCGAATGCTCTGGCGGACTTGCGTCGGCGAAAGCCTAACACGCAATTCTTGCTCCCTCGCTCAGGACCTAAGCACAGTATCACCGATCTTCTTGATTTAGCGGGCTTGCGCAGGTTGTCCGCTGGTGAGTGCAGCATTGGCGGTTGCTCTAGCTTTGCCGGTTGGTTTGATTTCATCTGCCTTCACGCAGACGTTGATGCGCTGTGGGAATGTCTGCGTGATCTCGAACGTCGAATTATTGTCACGCACGGTCACGTTGGCTTTGCCCTCGGCAATATGCTCGATCTTTGCGCTGCCGCCGAACTTCGCGAGGTCCTTGCGCTTCAACCGATAGGTGACGGCACCAGCCTTGATGGCTTCACGAACGATAAAATACCTGCTTCCCGGTCTGGGCTTAATGTTCTTTTGGAACCATTGGCTGATCTGGTCGGCACCCGTGTCGTAGATGATGTCCGCGCGAATATCTTTCACGATGATTTCGACAGAAACTTTCTCATCCAGTTCCCCGTCCACTTCAAGGCCGGGCAATGCCGTCTTCACGAGACGCGCCGACATGCCGGCGCTCGCGGCCTGCTCGTCACTGAGAAGGTAGTCTGCAATCACAACATCCGGGCGACGGTTTTTGACCACAAACGGTTCAGATTTAAGATCGGCGACGCGCCAGAACGTTCTGCTGGCATCAATGCGATAGATCGAGCCGGCTGGATCAAAGGTATTGGGCACCACTGGGCACGTGTAGCCATTTGGAACGCCTGGAATTACCTCAGCGACCTGTTCTACCTTTGAGGGCAATAACGGTAACGCACCCGTTTCGATAGAGCCGAGGTCTTGGGCGCAACCTGCCACGAGGAGCATTGGTGCTGTTACGAGGAAAGCATTGATTGCTTTTTTCATGATTAGTCTCGTGCAGGAGCCGCGCCTTTTTCGACAGAGGCCTAGATTCGGTTGACGATAGCAAGAGAGGAACCGGCAGCAGTTCAGTATGGTTGTTGAGAGAAGGAGATTTTCACGACCCAATATTTGGACGTAGCACTCTCGACCTTGGCCAGCTGAAAGCATCAACACCAAGCAAAGGCGCAACTTTACGAAAAAAGACGAGTGCGCCCATGGTGATCTCTGCTCGCTATTCTGTGATTTGAGCTCCGCTGCTAATCCTGGAAGAGAGCCTTGTTTTTCCAGTCTGTTTTTCGGGCTGAGTTCTTTCTGGATGAGACACGACGCCTTCGCTTCCTCGTTTTTGTAACGGTGGAAGGTGCGGGTTGGGAGACAATTGTGCCGGCATCTCCGTCGCCCGGGGCCATTGCGGATCGTTTCTGGTTTTGCGTCGGCGGCAGACTTGAGCGTACGCTCGGCATCTCCGGCAATACGTCGACGGGCGGGGTTTTGAGGGTCTTTTCCCAACCTGCGACCGAGGGGGCTTTGGATCGCTGCGCATTATTCAGCGTCCGAAAATTGGAGCAGCTTTCTGGTACTTGTTGATGAGCGCTGGAATGCCGGAGGGGACTTGGTTGGCGCTTTTTAAGCAGATCTTGGAGGAAACTTCGCGAGGCGGGCGATAATGTGCTCTCAGAAACGTCGGCTGCAAGTTTCTTCTCGATGACGCAGCGCACCTTCTCAGGCATTTTCTCGTTTTTGTCGCCAACAGCGAAGGGCGTTGCGAACTTGGCCGGCCAAGCGACGGCGGAAAAGATATCCCATTTGATATCGGGGCGGTCGACAGTGCCGCGCACGCGCAGTGGAATAGGAAGATGCGGCGGTGGCGTGCTGAGGCTGAGTTTTAGGCGTTGATCGACGCGCTGTGAGACCAGACCCAGCGAACCATGGGAGGTCAGAACGATGGCGGGGCCGGTGAGACGCAGAGCTTCGGTACTGCGTAACACTCCGTTGCGCAATGAGAAGGCCGCTCGAACTCGCTGGAAGGGCGTTCTGCTGGCGGGGTTGTAGGTTTGTCCCGAACCGAAGTTCGCAATAGCTCTTCCGAGGTCAAAACCGATGATGGACCCTTCGACTAAATCCATGGCCATGGAACCATTCAGCGACCCAACCAGTTCGCGCATGCTGCCACCGCGTCCGTCTACCGAGATATCGATGTCGCCGGTGCCAGAGATTAGGCGCTGCCTGAGCATCTCTGCAGCGAAACGCTCCAGGTTCAAACCCTTGAATTTGAGGTGAAGCCCGGTTGCCATTGGCCCATTGCCCAGGTCCAGCTCGACGCGACCGCTCAGGCTGCCGTCATTCCCTGACGGGCAAAGGCCGTCCCTCTTCCAACAGAGTTCCGACCGGTTGACCAAAACTTCTAGCCGCTGCGGACTCGAGTTGACCACAAGCTGTCCGTTCTTGAGCGGTAGGTCGCCATAAGCGATTTCTTCGGCCTTGATAATAAGTTCAGCGTCTAAGTCAGGCAGCCTGGACAGCTTAAAGGAACTTGAACTCCACCACCCCATTGGCATCACGTTGGCGCCCAATGCGGCAGTTTCTTCGGAAAGTGGGCCCTGGAGTTCCTCAATGAGGCTTTGCCAGGCCGTTGGCAGTACAGTGCGGTTGTCCAGAGGGGCGATCCCAAAGGCGGCTGGTCGCGCTGCTGCCGGCAGCAGCGCATTGATGTCGAGTTTTCCGGTCGTCAGGCCCGCTTTTAGCCTCGGGCGCTCGCCTTCGATAGAGAACTCCCCTGCCAGGTCGCCCGTGACAGCGTCGAGGGTAAGCTTGCCGCCGCTCAGTATTATTCGGCGAAGGGAACCGGCGATCTGGCCTTCAAGCGCGGCAGAGCGCCCAGGATTAGACTGCTGCGCATCGATTTGAGCCCACTTGAGAAGCCCCGGGAATGCATCGGATCGGGCCTTCAGCCCGCCCGTGACCTGACCGATAGGCTGGGTTCCGACAACTCCATCAAAGCGTGCGTCCAAAAGTTTGTTGACAAGGGAAAAGGTCAGCGGGGAAATGTCACCGTCGGCTAGGGCCTTCAAATCGCCGACTTCGCCGTCAATTGCAACGATCTCACCGTTCGCTTCCAAATGGCCATTGAAATTGAACCCTTTGCCATTCTCGGTTCGCGAAAGTTGTCCGGTGACCTTGTCTATCTTTAGCGCCGACTTGGACGGCGAGCCTAGAACGACGATTTGTCCGTCGGTGATGTTGACTTGCTGTGGAATACCACCGGCCCTGACTTCGCCCTCGGCCACACGGACCAACAACGGATCGCCGGCAGCCATGGTGAGGACGGGCCGGTGGAGGCTTATCTCAGTGATTTCGTATTGCCATCTCCACAAATCAATGACTTTGACCCCAACTTCGAGCCTATCGGCGGTGATTGGGGGTGGACCGTATGCGTCGGTGGGACCGGAGAGTACTATCTCATCAAGGCGAAGACGAATGCTCGGGAACCAGGATAACTTAGAGGCGCCCTTGACGGTGAGCGTTCGTCCGGTCTGGTTTTTGACAGTGTGGATGATCAAGTCTCTGGCGAGTGAGCCCGACGGCATCGGAATTGCCCGCAGACCGATGCAGATAATGAGCAAAATCAGGCACGCTATGGTGCCTTGGACAAGTAACCGCACAGTCAGCCAAAGTCGGCTCTGTCGGGCGTTGCTGGCCTCGATTTCAACTGTTTTGGACATGCGCCTACCCTCGATCTGCACACTCAGCCATAACGTCGGGCGGCAACGTACTGAATGAGCCAGGGACCGACGGAATCGAGTAACCCCAATCATATCACTCGCTGATGTTGGTCCAGTATTATGCATCGGCTAGGATCCGATTATACGAGTCCTATGGCAGCGAAACATCACTTGGCCGACCGCCCACCGGCTAGCCTATGAAATGTGGGTTCAATCTGGGCCCTGGCCTTTGATGGGTAAAACCATGCGTGCGAAGCATATTGATCGTCGCCAATTTGTTGGACAAGCCGGAGCAACGCTGGCGGTGCCGATGGCCGCATCGCTGCCTTTTGGTGGTGCGGTGGCGCAAGAACCCATCACGGCAGCTGTCGACCCTTTCTCGGCTTGGCGAGAGCTTGGCCAATTGACGGCCCGGGCCGTAGACCTAGGCATTTCCGTGCCTCGCATGACGGCGCAGATCAACATCGATGATGACAGGGACTACGCGCAGATCATGCCGGCTGGGGTGGAGCTGATAGAAAGTCTGGAGAGGCCAGATCCGCGCCGCTTGGTGCAGCCTGGCGAGGTTGAAAAACTGCTCGAGGCCGCCGACGAACTTCTCCGTAAAGTGCATCTGGCCGAGCGTAATCTCCCAGACGAGCGCGAAACCGGGATGAGTATCACGGCGACGCCAGGGAGACCGTCTTTCACCGATATTAAGGACGACTACCGGCGCCTGTTCGATCGCTGTACGGTTCGTGAAAAACATCGTTCAACGGTCAATTGGTACATGTCAAAGCTGTCGAACGAGGGCTATCAAGCGCGCTGGTATAAGGTCGCCCAGGAAATCTGCTGCCCGTGGTATTTCGTGGCAATAATTCATGCCATGGAAGCAGCCTTCAACTTCCGCTCGCATTTACATAACGGGGACTCGCTGCGCCAGCGTACGAGGCGTATTCCGCGCAACCGGCCCAAAGTCTGGAGCCCGCCCAACGACTGGCAAACGAGTGCGGTCGACGCGTTGCGCTTCGATGGTTTCCAGGATCTGAAGGACTGGAGCTTGGAGCGGATGCTGCATCGGTGGGAATCCTACAACGGTTTTCGCAGCCGGCGGAACGGCATTAACACGCCTTATCTGTGGAGCTTCTCGAACCATTACGCCAAGGGTAAGTTTGTTGCCGACAACGTCTGGGATCCCAATGCGGTTTCCAAACAATGCGGCGCCGCTGTTCTGCTGAGGGTGTTGGTGGACCGAAAGCTCATCAGGCTCGATGCCTAGTGTCTGTCGAGGCGAGCATGATCGGTCGTTTGATTCACCGCGCGAACTCGCCAGGGTCAAGCTTGCGGGGGTTCGCTGGGCAATGGTTCAGCTGCCCGCGATGGTCAGCCCGACAGCGTCTTGGGCTTTGCGCACTCGATCACAATCCGTGCTCACAAATCCCGCAACGCGGGCACCTGCCAGTTCCGAGCAGGCTGTGAGAAAGGCTTCAGCGGCTTCCCGCAATCCAGTGCTGGGGTTGAGATGGGTGACAAGCGCTCGGTAGGCGACGCGTCCTAGTTTCTCGCGACCGATGCCGAGTACTACAGATCCGCGGTGGCGGCCACCTTCAGCAACGAGGAAAGCGAACTTATTGAATATGCCGCTGTTGAAGTGAACGCACCCGTTCAGGTAGTCGCTCGTAGTCTCGCAAATTGGATCCTCACGGGTCACGTAGTCGGCGTAGTGGTCGGGCTGGCCGCTATTGTTCCGGCCGTACTCCTTGCTCCGATCGAAAAGCGCGTGGCCGTCGTCGTCGCTGAGATTGGGATTGGAAATGCTTCGCACCGGCCTGGTAAGGCTCTTGCCCGGCAGCTTGTCGCCCAGAACCCAGTTCGCCGTACCGGGGTTCGTCGCGAACTCGATCAAGGTGCCGAAGATGTCGGCCAGCGACTCGTTTACGGCCCCGGCTTCGTTGGCATACGTGAGGTCCGCCTCGACGGTAATCATGCCGTGCGTCATTTCATGACCGACGATGTCGAGTGCGGCAGGATAACCCTTGCCGTAGACCATGGCGCCAGCTTGGGGACAGTTGTAGTTCTGATAGTTGCACCAGTAGGCAATCTCTGAGTTGCCGAAGCGGACGTAGGACGACAGGGTTTCATCTGCGCCTCTATCGAGCAAACCGGCGCGGCCGAAGGCGTTGGCAAAATAATCGGTAACCAGGCGGGCATTATTATGGGCGTCTTCGGCGTCGGGCGGCAGAGGCTTCTTGCGTTTGCCTGAATGATCGGGGAGCACCTTGGTGCCGGGGAAGTTGAAACCTGAATTGAGGTCGAAGACGCGGTGTTTAGACGATGTCCTTTGATCGAAGTAATAGAAAAGAACATCAGGCACCTTGGCATCGACGAAGAAACGGAAGGCGTCAATCGTGATCAACCAGGCGAGACGGGCGGGGCCCTGTTTGGAGCCTTTGGCGCGCATCAACGCCGGTTCATAGATCACCAATGTGGCTTGGGTCCGGGCCTCATCGGGTGCTTTGACTAGCTGCTCCAATTCGGGGTCGTTTGGGCGAGTTGACAGGATTGCACGGAGGTGTTTACGGGCGACTTCGATGGCGCGCTCCTGTTTGATGTCAGGCGTTGTCGACTCGATCTCCACGGTGGAGAACGTTGCGGCGAGTTGCGTGACGGCAAGGGATGGCCCGACGACGACGCGACCGCTGGAGCCAAAGACACGGACACCGTCTACGCGTTGCTCAACGTGCACTACGCTCTGACCGGGAATGTCGGGGTCTTTGCGGACTCGGAAAGCTTCGATTTTGGTGCGGTCGTTTTCTGTATTGAAGGCCGCGGACAGGGCGCCGGTCTCAAAGAAGGCCTCAGCCGCGGCACGGATATCGTCTTCGGTTGGCTGGCCCGATGGCCCGCGTGAGGCGTTTAATGAGATTATGGGATCGGCTGCCGGGCGCAGCCCGTTGATGCTGGTTGGCAGGCCTGTGCGCGGATCGATTCGGACCTTGAGCGCGGGGTTGGTTCTGCGCGCGCCTTCAACGATCTTTTCGACGGTTTCGACTTTACTCTGTGCGTCGGCGGGTAACGACCCCAGCGCATAGGTCATGCCCAGGATCACGATTGCGGCGGTGTTGGTTCTAACCATCTATGAGTGCTCCAAATTCCAACCTGGTGCGGGCTCCCGATGCCCCGGATTCCAATACGGCAGACCGCAAGACCGGTGAATTATCGGCAGGGTGCCGCAAAGTTGGACACGGGCAAGGCAGCAACAAGCGATGTCCCACGCCAGACGCTAAAGAGTTCGGAGAGACGACTCTCGGCCAACGCAAGGTCGAAAGGCTGGAGCTTATCCGTCCATGCGGCGGCAATGACGTCTAGATCGGAGCGCTTCTCGCCGGCCAGTGGGAGCTTGTCGCTTGGATCATATGAAGCGCGGCCGCTGCCGTTTAAGTCGATGCGGGGCCAGCAGCGTTCGTCGGCATCGATTACATCGTCACCGTTCAAATCGATAATAATAGGACCGCCAAAGCGTCCATTTTCGATCGCGATGAGCCGGTCTTTGAAGATCTTCAGGTCGTCCCTGTCGACGCGTCCGTCGCTGTTGAGGTCGGCAAGATCCCGCAAATAATCTCGCGAAAGTTCCGATATGGCCGCTAGGGCGTCGACGCGGGGAGCAGAATCGCTCTGTGTTTCTGATAATGCCGAGCTGCGAATGATACCAATAACGTTGGCCGGCTTCTGTTTGGGATCGAGCTCGAAGAGCATAGCTGCGAGGGCGGAGACATGAGGGGCGGCCTGCGAGGTGCCACTACACACACCGTAGGCGTAAGGCTGGCTATCGGAAGCAAGTGTACTCATGACCTCGACGCCGGGCGCTGAGACGTGGCCGCCAACATTAGAAAATGGAGCCCGCTCGTAAGCACGATTATGTGCTTCAACAACAATGATGTTTTTACTGGGTTTGAAGAACGGCGATTTGTGCAATGCGGCAAAGGCAAACGGTGTTGCGAGCTCTGCACTGAACGGAGCATCGTTGGTCGTTGAATCGTTTCCGGCTGCGGTAACGAAGAGCACCTGATCACTGACCTGGTTGACCAGAAATTGTAAGAAATTGGCGTGCTGCTCGATCTGGTTGCGAATACTCTGATCCGTTGTTGGGTCAACCTTAAGCTTCCGGTGCCAGTTACCCCAATTGTAGCCCAGGCTGACATTAACGACGCGGCGTTCGTTGGGGGCCAGTTTGGCATGTTCGAAAAGATACTCGCCAAGATTGCGGATAGCGTCCGAGAAATAGGACATCTGCTGCTGCGTCCCGTCGCGGCCATCCGCGGCGCCCAGCTGCATCAAGTTCTTGGAGATGGGAATAATGTCGAGGCGAACGTC
Source organism: Filomicrobium sp. (assembly GCA_030665765.1). Lineage (GTDB taxonomy): Bacteria > Pseudomonadota > Alphaproteobacteria > Rhizobiales > Hyphomicrobiaceae > Filomicrobium. The sequence goes on along the minus strand of DAOUZE010000033.1, from coordinate 1,689 downwards.
CGGCATAATACCGTCGGTGCCTACGCCAGTGTTCGACTTGGCTGCAATGATACCGGCCACATGAGTCCCGTGGCTGGTCCCACAGTTGGCGGGAAACAGCTGCGGTGGCAATTCGCCCTTGATTGTCGTGTAGTTTAGCTGGGGATGCAGTCCAAATCCAGTGTCAAGAACCGCAACGGTCACCGGCTCGAAGCCTCGCTTTTCACGGGCGCGTTTGAGGATGGTCCAGACCGGAGGTAACCGCATCGCCTTCAGCCCCCAGTTGCCGTCGTTCTTGGCATCCGTGCGCCAGTGCCATCTGATGGATTTGTTGCCATGTTGGACGCTGACTTGCGTCGATGCAGGCAGCGACTTGGGGGCGATTGTGGTCTGAACAAATGCCGCGTTTACGGCCGGTTCTTTGCGCAATTTGAGAACGATTCTCGGCTCGAGCAGGGAGGAGATTCTCCCTCGGCCCCCTGGCATGTCCGAGCGTGCCGTCGGCCCGCCGGCTTCTCCTGGCAATTCAACATAAAGCGTTCCGAGGCTCGGTATGAAGTCGACGACCTTGAGATTGTACTTCGCAACAAGAGCGTCGATCTGCGGTTCGGTTGCACCGGGCTTGAGTTGGATCACAACTGTTCGTCGATTGACCAGCATCTGGCCGGCTTTTTGGGGGAGGCGTTTGAATTTTGACCAGAGGCCGCTTGAGCTGCCCGAGCCGCGCGGGGCCGGCGCTGTCGACGGTTGCCATGTGCCGGCATTAGCGAATGTTGGCATCGTGCCAGCTCCCGCCTGCGCAAACGGTTGTTTGCCGAATGTGTTCGACGATTGGTTGCCGGTTTTCTTTTTCGGCCTGACGCGGCGGACCTTGCCCTCCTTGTCGATGGCGTAAAGCTCCTGACTTCGTGGTGATGTTGTTGTGGGCCTCGATTGATTGCCAAACTTCTTTTCGAGCAATCGGCGCAAGCGATCCTTGCTGTCATCCTGCGCCTGCGCTGGGAACGACCCGGCAACAGCAAAACTAATGAGTGTCAAAGCCAAACAACGATTGATCATTGAACTCTACCCTTTCATTGCTGCGCTACAGCTAACGTTGGCGCCAGCAACGCGCTGTTCAGTGAACTTGTAAAACTGCGCACACGAGCTTTCTTTCGTGTGCTATTGGCACAAGCGCTGTCAAAGCTTCCACCAGCTATTGGCCCAATCCCACCACGATGACGCCGTCTCACGTGTCCATTGCCACCAAGTCCGTTCTTCAGGTGGTTCCGGCTGCGGTGGTTCCGGCTGCGGTGGCTCCGGCTGCGGTGGTTCCGGCTGCGGTGGTTCCGGCTGCGGTGGTTCCGGTTGGTTCGGCTGAACGCCGATTTCGTAACGATGATCAGGTATTAGCTTGCCGTTCTCGTCAATGCCGGGAGGTAGGCCCTTGGCCTTGCGATAGGCGGCGATCAGCGAGGCGTAAGTCGGCACATACAGATCGCGCGCTGGCTGATTGCCGATCTTGACGCGCTGGCGTACGTCGAAATGCAGATGCTTTGTTGTCTGCGTCTTGCCGCCCATGTAGCGCGACACACGGCCAAGGACCTGGCCCTGTTTGACGCGCTGACCAACCCGTACCTTGATGGAGCGGGGATGCATATGGAGATAGCGATATTGAGTGCCGTCCTTGGCTTTGAGGCGGACGGTCGTGTTGCGGGTGACCATGTTGAT
>DAOUZE010000372.1 GCA_030665765.1 Filomicrobium sp. | reverse complement strand
TCATCAAACGGCGAGCATACGCCGCCAAGCAGGTTCGAAACACTAGAGGCAGGCATTATGAAAAAGACATTCCTTACCACATTGACCGTCGTCATCGTCGCTGCAACCACGACCCAGGCATTTGCCGTAAGCAGCTCCGTTAGAAATGCCTGCATGGGCGATTATCTCTCCTACTGCAGCCAGCACTCGCCAAGCAGCCCCGGCGTCCGCCGCTGCATGCGCGCCAACGGTTCGAAGCTGTCGCGCCGTTGCGTAAACGCTCTGGTCAAGGCCGGCTATGTTTCCAAGCGCAAAACGCGCCGCAGCTCAGCTTCGCTAGGCCGCTAAGACAGGATTTTCAAGTGAATGACGGACGGCGGGCCGCTGCGGCTCGCCGTTTTGCTTTGCCCGGGCTTGGGCCCATCTGAAATGTGCTGTTGCCGCCGACGGTCCCTTATACAACAGATGTCTGCTCGATGAGGATGATCGTCAGGTCGTGGGGTGCCGTTTTGCGCTGTGAGGCGAACTCGTTCATGAAGCCGGCGAACGCCCAGTGGTTCCCTCGGTGATGGTGCTACAGAGGCTTGCTCGGACGCCGCCCGAGGCTGCATGCCCGGGGAGGTAGAGCAGGCCGCGCCGTGTTGCCAAATCAAGGATGCGGCTTGGAGGCCTTAATTGGCAAGTTAAAGACAATGCTCACGCTCAAGCGGCAGTTTTCAGACGCCGGGCAGTGATAGAAACCGCTTGCATCGATAAGATCATAGAGAATGCGCGCCTTGTTGCGATTGCGTCTTTCTATCTCCTCAAGGCCGCCTTTGGCCAGGTGCTGGTAAGCTTAACCGGGCAGGGGCAGTGATCGCACAGTTTGTCCGATCATGGTCTCAAGCGGACTGCAATACAAGAGAAGCGGAATGTTGGCTTGTGATCCAACTCAGACATTCGCGTTATTTGGTATGCGGCCGATAAACTTCATCCAGTGCACCATCATGGACCGTAAAGATCTTTATCCATTGCTTGGTCGTCGCTGGAGCGTGACGTCCCTTGTCTTCGGGTTTGTAGCGGATTGGCTGACCAATTGTTTTCCTTCTGGGCGTACCAGTCGGCGATGTTCATGGCACCCAATTCCATGTTCATGCCGGTTGTCACACCATCGCGCAGCGATGCATTGCTCGACAGGCCGTCAAGCGCGTGGAAATGCGTATCAATGAAGCCTGGCGCCACGACATGACCGCTCGCGTCGATCACCTCTTTCCCAGCGACGTTGTCTTGAGTGATGGCCATTATCCAACCATTGTCGACGCAGATGTTGCGCACTCCGTCGAACTTCGTTTCGGGATCCATCACTCGGCCATTGAGGATCGCGATATCGCATTCGATGGCTTGTGCCTGTCCGAGACTCACCACTGGTGCCACAGTGAAGGCCCATGCTACGGCAGATGCCATAACGAACCGCTTTGCAAAATGCATTTGATTGTCTCCCTCTATCGCCGGGCACGATGCGTTCGGTCAGCGAACAGCAAGAAAATTACCAACATCCTATCTGACTCAGCAAGTTGGGTGTGAGCTTGGTGATCCGGTCCAGCGATTGCTATTAAGGGGCGTGAAAACGACCCTGTGAGGCTTGCTCGCTTAGCCGCACGCTGGGCCGCGACCGGCTAGGCTGGATTTTGGCGGCAGCGTCGCTTCCTGAGCGGTAGGACGATAGCCTGGCGAAGAGTGCTGCCGGATTGCATTGTGGTAGGTTTGCCAGCTTGAACGAGGTCGCAGCTCCCAACTCGGTTTGGTCGATCTGGCCGAAGCTGAACGCATGGGCCCATTGGAATCTGGCTGAAGCGGTTTGGCAGTATGCGAGAAGGTGTGGTGATCCCTATCCGGGGATGATAAACGAGATGCCAAACACCAACCGGCGACCATCCAGCTCATCGACCCAATTGCATACGCTCAGGGTCGCCTTGCCGTAGTCGCTGTGGTCGACACGTTCGTGAATGTAATGCGGCGTTCCGGTCGCCAGTACTTCTTTATCGTTATTGACCAGCGCCTCGGCATTCGCCTTCCAGATTAGCTCGCTGTCCTTCTTGCCGGCGACGTTCTCACCAGCGAGATCGCAGATGGTCCGGTTGCCCCAGAGGTAACGCCATTCCTCGTCTTTGACCCAACACAGGAACGGGCAGCGGCCGCGAAGTGACGCGGTGTCGGGTCCAATGGCGTTCGGCTTCGGCGCACACTTCGGGCTGGGCCTGCTGGTTCCTGGCGAACGAGATTTGCTGGCTGTAATGCGGGACCGCACGCTTTCACGGGCCTCCATGGGCTGTCCAGGGTCCGGTCAATGCCGTGCCAGAGATCAATGGATTAGGGCTCAATTGGGAAATATCTTAAAGCGATTTAGAAGAGTCATTCGGATCGTCCTTAAGGCCTGGCTCAGACCATCGGTGCCGAAGCGTGTGGGGCTGATAGGCCCGCTTTTAATCCCGTTGCTGCCGCGAACCCCAATGAACTATCAATCGAATAGGGCCAGTCAGTGGGGGCACGTCAATCTTCCTGCCCCATTATACCAACCGTGCAACAGCAGCCCGCATCTTCCAGCGGCACCTCAACTGCTGTTTGGCCGCACGGGTCCGAAACACGACCCCATGATGAACAACAATCGCGGCGCCTGCAGCCTATTGGGACACCGCTATCTGCATGAGAATTATTCTGAGCCATGGCCAGGTCAAGATCTTCAACCTGGCCATGAATGCCGACACTGCGTCAATCAGATTGAGCGCTTCTATGTGCGGAGCCTACCGCTCTCTCGCGAGATGGCCAAAAGCCTACAAAGCTTTCGAGAAGAGTAGGTCACAGGCAAGCTGACTACTACGTGCGCGAGGGTCACTTCCATCTCGTAAAAACTCTGACGTGCTTTACTGATGCATCTATTTTCCGTCTTTTTTCGGTTTCGCCTTACTCTCTTTATCACTCTCTTTGCTATCGGCGCCAACGGCGCCAACAACGGCACCTGCGGCCGCTCCTGCACCCGCTCCGACTCCCGTAACCGCACCCACCGCGGCACCAACCGCTGCGCCTGTGGCCGCGCCCTTCAACTTTTCGTCTCCTGCGCTCGCCGACGTTGCTGCAAACACAGCGAATGGAAGAATTACGCCTAGGGCGAATACGCGAACTGCGGAACCAGTCTTCATTGCAAAAACTCCAAAATTTACACTTACAACGTGTTTGTCTGCCGGCTAAGGTTAGCGCCATTGAACAGCCCTGAAAAGTAGAATATCTCCACTTCGGATGCTGCATGTAGTTGGTCGAGAAACAGCTGCTCGCAGGAGTCTCAGGAGCCTTTGTCAAGCTCCATAAAATACATTTTCGACAACCTCCGATCAAAGCAGCTCAAGACCTTTGCCGATCTTTCTGGTCGCGGGAATTTGAGATAGGACTTGTGGCCATCTGTAAATTGGATTGGGCAAACGAAAGGGAGAGGTATGGATCTCACAACCATTCTAACGCAAGTGATCGGCGGCCTAGTCGGAGGAAACGCGGCCGGCGCTGCCTCGAAGAACATAAGTCTAGGTCCACTCGGAAACTCCGTTGCAGGCGCAATCGGCGGCGGCCTAGGA
>DAOUZE010000156.1 GCA_030665765.1 Filomicrobium sp. | reverse complement strand
CTTTTCACGCTCGCGCTGGATGGTGAGAATTTCCTTCTTTGTGCGGCCTTGTGGGTTCTCGAGGATATCATCGAGCTGCCGAAGCCGCCGGATCGACTGCGAGACAGTCTTCCAGTTGGTCAGCGTTCCACCGAGCCAACGGTGGTTCATGAAGTACTGTGCAGAGCGCCCAGCTGCCTCAGCAACACCTTCCTGCGCTTGGCGCTTCGTTGCCACGAATAGCACTCGGCCACCGCCAGCGACAGTGTCGGAAATCTTGACGAGGGCCTGGTGCAGCAATGGCACCGTCTGTGTCAGATCGATAATATGGATGTTGTTGCGCGCGCCAAAGATAAAGGGCGCCATCTTCGGGTTCCACCTATGGGCTTGGTGACCGAAGTGCACGCCAGCTTCCAAAAGCTGGCGCATATTGAAGACGGGAAGCGTCATCTGATCGTATTCCTTTTTCCGGTTGAACCTCCGCGGATCAATGAAGACAAGCTCTAAAAAGCAGCGCCTGACTCACCGGATGGCCGGACGGGGCTTTCAATCCGTCAGGCGCAATAACGATCCACGTGTGGGATGAACGCCGCTTATAGACGCGAATTCAAACTGAGGCAAGCCTGCTCAGTGGTCCCGCTCAACGGTGCCCTGGAAGCCCAAGCAACCGGTCTTCCGCCTCGACCGGAACGATTGCAATCACCGCCTTGGCGTCCGGGTCGCTCACCCACTTCTGCAACCGTTTCACGGTTGGTTCCGAGGCCGCTACGCATCCAACGGTCGGCTTGTCCGGGCTGCTCCAGACATGCACGAATATGCAAGAACCCGCCTTTGCCGTTCTGCTCGTGGGGTAATCGACCAGTATCCCCTTCCGGTAAAGATCGATGGCCCACATTCTCTCACCGCTGGTCTCAGGCCCCGCCATTTTTGAACTGACGATACGGCTATAGTGATCAGAGGCGGTATCATCGACGCAAAAATGCTGGCCCTTTTCAAGTTGCATGTAATTAAAAAGATTGGATGATCCAAAGCCGAACGGCCGGCTCAGCGAAAAAACTCCCGCCGGCGCACGCTTGTCGCCCTCCCGTTTTATGGGTTCTCCTGGCCTCGCTAAATCCATGTATGGATGACCCCAACCAACCCCAGCCCGGCCAACCTTCGCTCGTGCCGGCTCACCAACCTTGAGCCAGTCTTCAGTCGGGGACTTTCGTTCATAGGTCGTGATCGTGGCACTACTGCTTGTGAAAGTCGGCGTCTCCACCAGGACAAGCCGAAAGGCCGTGCTCAGCGGTTCGTCTAGTTTGCGCAGCTCCCGTCGCGCCCATGACGGATTGACCCAACACTGGCACCCCCACACTAACAAGAGCGCGGGGATCCAAACGCGATAGCCACCCACTCAAGTCTCCTCGACACAATTGACGCCAACAATCGTCGACAGGTTTCCCGCCGTCTTCGGCGACACGTCATATTTGCCCGGCAGCTTTAATTCCAGTTCACGGCCACGATGATCAAGCGAAATCACGAGGCGAACTTCGCCGCCACGTGTCCCAGCGGCAGGCACCATCAAGTAGCCCTTCAATTCGTCGAAAACCTGGCCCTTGGTTTGTACCACTCCTGCATCACAGTGAATCCGCAAACCACGCTCCACGTTTGCAGCCACTCTATCGAGCGCCTCGACAATCTGCACCCTAAGCTTGACGGTGCCCTCATCATCACTCTCCGCCGAAACCGTGAGAACAACCGGCGTACCCGCCTCCAGAAGGTCCCCTGCAGCCGCTAACGTATCCGAAAACATCACCGCCTCGAATTGGCCAGAGGTATCCGAAAACATCGCGAACGCGAATTTGTTTCCGCGCGCAGAACGCCGCTCGCGCACCGAAACAACGATTGCACCGATCTTACCCGCACATGCCCCCTGCGCGGCCGCCGCTTCAAGGTTCGCGTATCTTGTCGCGCCGACCTTGCTCAATACCTTTTGATATTGATCGAGTGGGTGACCGGACAAATAGAATCCCACCGAGGAAAATTCGTTCTCCAATTGCTCGAGCGGCGTCCACGCCTTGGCTTTTCGTAACACCAAGCTTGGCGCCTCGCCGTCGGCGGCGAACAGGTCCGACGTACCAGCCGATTGATCCGCGCTAACCCGCTGTGCCATCGCGATGATTTGCTCGGCATTGGCCTTTACCGTCGCCCGGTTCTCACCAAGCATATCGAAGGCCCCGGCCTGCGCCAGATTCTCGATCGACCGTTTATTCATGGCCTTAGCATCGAGCCGCCCGGCAACATCACCAAGGGAGGTAAATGGACCGCCATCTTTACGCGCATCAACGATCGTCTGCACCGCGCTCGCACCGACGTTCTTGAGAGCCGCGAGCGAGTAGCGGATCGCACCATGCTGCGCCTTCTCATCCCCAGCCTTCTCCGCCGCCGGTTCAACAACAAAATCCACTTCTGACGAATTCACACACGGTGGTAAAACGGAAATACCGCTCTTCTTAGCTTCCGCTGCAAACCCGGCAAGCTTGTCGGTATTCGCCAGATCCAAAGTCATCGAGGCGGCCAAAAATTCCTCCCGGAAATTCGCTTTCATGTAGGCGGTGTGATAGCTGACCAACGCATAAGCGGCCGCATGCGATTTGTTAAAACCGTAGCCCGCGAACTTGTTCACCAGCTCGAAGATAAAGGCGGCATCTTTCTTCTTCACGCCGCGCTCAATAGCACCTTCGACGAAGCGGGCTTCATGCCGTGCCATCTCCGCCTTGTCCTTCTTGCCCATCGCCCTCCGAAGCATATCTGCCTGCCCAAGCGAATAGCCACCCATTACCTGCGCGATCTGAATGACCTGCTCTTGGTAGATGATGACGCCATACGTCTCCGAAAGAATGCCCTCCAACATCGGATGCAGACAATCAACCGGTTCCTCACCGTGTTTGCGGTTGATGTAGGTTGGGATGTTGTCCATCGGTCCGGGGCGGTACAGCGCCACCATGGCGATGATGTCTTCAAAGCGGTCCGGCCGGAGCCGCTTGAGACTCTCCCGCATCCCTGTGCTTTCCAACTGGAAAACCCCGACCGTGTCGGCTCTCGCCAACAACGCATACGATGCCACATCGTCGACTTCGAGCTTTGCTAAATCGACATCGATACCGCGCACGCGCTTGACCAGATCAACTGCCTTCTTCAACACCGTCAGCGTCTTCAGACCGAGAAAGTCAAATTTGACAAGCCCCGCCGCCTCGACAAGCTTCCAGTTGAACTGGGTAACCGGCATATCCGATTTCGGATCGCGATAAAGCGGCACCAACTCCGTTAGCGGCCGGTCGCCAATCACCATTCCGGCTGCGTGCGTTGAGGCATGTCGGTAAAGCCCTTCAAGCTTTTGCGACGTCGCCAGAAGCTGCGCCACGATCGGCTCTGACTTCTGCGCCTCCTGCAGTTTCGGTTCCCCCTCGATAGCTTCAGCAAGCGTTACCGGGTTCGCTGGATTATTGGGCACCAACTTACAAAGCTTGTCGACCTGCCCGTAAGGCATCTGCAAAACCCGGCCGACGTCCCTGAGCACGGCGCGGGCCTGCAGCTTTCCGTGTGTGATAATCTGCGCCACCCGGTCCTTGCCGTACTTATCCTGCACGTAGCGGATCGTCTCTTCGCGCCGGTCTTGGCAGAAATCGATATCGAAATCCGGCATCGACACACGCTCTGGATTGAGGAACCGCTCAAACAGCAATCCAAACCGCAACGGATCTAGATCGGTGATCGTCAATGCGTACGCGACCAGAGAGCCGGCACCCGATCCACGTCCCGGTCCTACCGGAATATCCTCAGCCTTCGACCACTTGATGAAGTCGGCAACGATCAAAAAGTAGCCGGGAAACTTCATCCGCGTGATGATATCGACTTCATAGGCAAGGCGCTTCTCGTAGTCTTCCACACTATAGCCTTCGGCCGGTCCGTGCGCAGAAAGCCGTCGCGCCAATCCCTCGTGAGCCTGTCGTTCAAGTTCGCCGGCTTCTTCCTGTAACAACTCCTCAGCAGACTTGCCGTCCAAGCTCTTAACGAAGCGCGGCAGGATCGGATCACGCCCCAACGGCCGGTAATGGCAACGCTTGGCAATCTCAATCGTATTGGCGAGCGCCTCCGGCAAATCCGCAAACGTCTCCGCCATCTCCTCGGCAGTCTTGAAGTAGTGCTGTGTCGTTAGCCGCCGGCGCTCCTCTTCGACAACGTAGCGCCCCTCGGCGATGCAGATCAACGCATCATGAGCCTCGTGGTCGGCTGGCTCTGCAAAAAAAACCTCGTTCGTTGCGACTAGAGGCAATTCCAGTCGGTAGGCGATCTCAAGAAGCTGCGGCTCAACCACACGCTCGTCGTCCGAACCATGTCGTTGTAGTTCAACGTAAAGGCGATCAGAAAAAGCCTTCTGCAGTTGCCGTAAGCGCTGCTCGGCAACACAGCCGCGTCCATCGAGCAGCACCCGGTCGATCGGCCCATCTGGACCGCCTGTCAGCGCAATTACGCCGTCGCCGTGAGCAGACAACACTGTCATCGTGATATGCGGTGGCGCCCCGTCATCAACGCTTAAATGCGCCGCGCTGACGATCTTCATCAGATTGGCGTAACCCGTTTCATCCGCCGCCAAAAGCGCCACGTACCCATCGCAAGCCTGGCGCTGATGCTGGCTTTCACCTGCTTTAGTTTGCCGCCCCGTCTGCAACGTTTCGACGGCTCCGTCGCCCTCGAAATCGAGTGCCAGCGTCACACCGACGATCGGTTGAACCCCCGCCTTGGCGAGGGTTTCGGAAAAGTCGAGCGCACCGAACAAATTGTTTGTGTCGGTCAAGCCCAGCGCCGGAAATCCGTGCTTGTTGGCGAGCTTCGCCAGCCGTGGAATCGGCAAGGCGCCTTCTAGTAGCGAGTATGCCGAATGCACCCGCAGATGGATGAAGCCAAGGCCGGTGGTTTCACGCTGACCTGGCGTCGGTTTCGGATCAGTAAGGTGTTTGGTTCGAATCGGAGCGTTCATGCGCCGATGATAGCGATTGGGCGCCACGATCACATATCATAATAACCTCTTCCACGACTTCCATCCCGCGAACAATCCGCACAATCCCGCAATTCAAAACAGGAGCTGCCATTGGCCCGCAACAAATAAACCGTGCGCCCTTTTACCCCTGGCCCGGCTGAACCTCGACCAGGTGTCCGTCTGCAAGTCGCAATGTCCGGTCCATACGAGCCGCAAGCTCGTGGTTGTGGGTAGCTATAAGCGCAGCCACGCCGGTTCGGTGAATGAGTTCCACCAAAGCTGCAAACACACGCTCAGATGTCCTCGGATCGAGATTACCTGTCGGCTCATCAGCCAGCAGCAACCTTGGCTCGTTTGCGAGCGCGCGGCAAATCGCAGTGCGCTGCTGTTCGCCTCCGGATAGTTCGGCAGGCCGGTGATTAAGTCGCTCCTCCAATCCAACACCCGCCAACAACGATTTCGCACGCTTTTGTGCGTCGCGTTTTCGCCGCCCGAGGATCATCTGCGGGATCATCACATTTTCCATCGCGGAAAACTCCGGAAGGAGCTGATGGAACTGATAGACGAAACCCATATCGGAGCGGCGCACACGCGTTCGTTCGCCCTCCGACAACCCTATGCACTCTCGCCCGTCTATCCCCACACTGCCCCCGTCGGCACCCTCAAGCAGTCCCGCAATATGCAGTAGCGTAGATTTGCCCGCTCCCGAGGGACCGACCAGCGCCACCGCCTGCCCCGGATAGATCTCCGCCGACGCACCGTCGAGCACGCGGATCTCGCGGTGCCCCTGGTAGAATGTTCGCCGTAAACCAGCGAGCCGCAGAATAGGGATTGGTCTGTTTGATGCGTCCATGCGTGGTCTCGCCTCACTCGTAGCGCAGTGCTTCGACCGGATCGAGGGTCGAGGCCCGCCACGACGGATAAATCGTCGCCAGAATCGATAACCCAAGTCCCATGGCCACGATCCATGCGGTTTCGTAGGGATCAATTTCCGCCGGTAATTTTGTCAGGTAGTAAATCGACGGATCAAACAGTTGCGTGTTGGTCAGCCAGGCGACGAATTGTTTGATGAAGTCGATGTTCCAACAAAACACCACGCCAAGAACAAATCCCGCCAAAGTCCCGACAACACCGATTGCAGCACCAGTAATCAAAAACACACGCATCACCGAACCTCGGGACGCACCCATCGTGCGAAGGATGGCGATATCCCGGCTCTTGTCCTTCACCAGCATCATCATGCCTGAAATGATGTTGAGGGCTGCCACCAGAATAATTAGCGAGAGAATGATGAACATCACCAATCGCTCGACATTCAGCACATTGAAAAAGGTCTGATTGCGCTGCTGCCAATCCGTTGTCTGGTAGGTACGTCCAATCTCGCCTTTTATCTCCGACTGGTAAGCACCGACTCGCTCCGGATCATCAACCATCACTTCGATGTAATCGACAGCGTCCCGCTTTCCAAAGAACCTCTGAGCCTCCGACAGCGGCATGAAAATCACTGTTCGGTCGTACTCGCTCATTCCCATCTCGAAGATGGCCGTAATCCGGTAGCTCTTGGTTCGTGGCGAGGTCCCAAACGGCGTTGTTGCACCTCGCGGCGAGACCAACGTCAAGGTATCGTTGAGGCTTACGCCCAGGGAATTGGCCAGCCGCGTTCCAACAGCGATGCTGCGCGATTCGTCGAATCCATCGAGAGTTCCGAATTGGACGTTGCCAGCTACCAATTTGAGAGATTTTATACCGTCTTCCGACATCCCGCGCACCAGCCCGCCAGTCGCCTGCACCCGAGACGACACCATGACCTGCCCCTCGATCAACGGCAGCGCATGCTGAACACCGGGGACCCGCACAATTTGCTTTGCAACGTTATCGTAGTCTTTGAAAGGCTCGCCAATCTTCAACACCACCACATGGCCATTAAGACCCAGGATCTTAGAAAACAGATCGGCGCGAAATCCGTTCATGACAGCCATGACAATAATCAGCGTTGCCACGCCCAACATGATGCCCACGAATGAAAAACCGGCAATAACCGAGATAAAGCCCTCCTTGCGCCTGGCACGCAGGTAGCGCAACGCAAGCATCCACTCGAAGGGCGCGAACGGCACGGTCTCCTTCACAGGCTTATCCAATCCGACCGCCATATGATCCCCTATCTCGCCTCGCCGCCCACTATGTCGGCGGCTCTATCTTGAACGGCTCGTCAAGCAAGGCTGCGCTGAGACTGGACCGCCTCAATGACGTGACTTAGTCCCGCTTCCGCCGCCAAGGATTGACGCTCGCCTCCCGCACGGCGTTTGACTTCAACCTCACCGCTTTTCACGCCTTTTGGCCCGACGATCAACTGGAACGGGATGCCGATGAGATCCATAGTGGAGAACTTTGCTCCGGCGCGTTCATCGGTGTCGTCATAAAGCACCTCGATTCCTGCAGCCGACAACTTACTGTAAACATCAGCACAAACGGCATCCGTGGCCGAGTCACCGCTGCGCAGATTAATCAGCGCCAACTCAAACGGTGCCACCGGCACCGGCCAAATGATACCGTTATCATCATGGCTTGCTTCGATAAGCGCACCGACAAGCCGTGAGACGCCAACCCCGTAAGACCCCATCTCAGGCGTTACAAGCTGTCCATCCGGCCCCTGAACACGAGCCCCCATGGCTTCTGAGTATTTGGTACCAAAATAGAAGATGTGCCCAACTTCGATGCCGCGCGCGGTAACCCGTTTATCCTCAGGAACTTCACTTTCAAAGCGGGCCGTGTCATGAATCTCATCGGTCGCGGCGTAACGCGAGGTCCACGTATCGACGATCCCCGATAAATCACCTGAGAAATCCGTGTCCACAGGGGGCACGGTCTCTTCGAGCAGGTCCCTGTGCAAGAACACCTCGCTCTCACCGGT
>DAOUZE010000479.1 GCA_030665765.1 Filomicrobium sp. | reverse complement strand
AAGGTTTTCACCGGTGATAAAGTCGGCGTAGGGCGAGACGAGAAAGAGGACGGCTTTGGCGACATCTTCTGCTGTAGCAAGCCGTCGAAGCGGAGTGCGGGAGACGAACATTTGCCGCATCCTGTCTGGTATCTCCCCAGTAAGATCGGTGTCGACGAGTGACGGCGAAACCATGTTGACGCGCACACCCTTGGGACCGAGCTCCTGGGCCAGGTTCTTGCTCAATCCAAGCAACGCCGCTTTGGCCGTAACGTAGGGTAGCCAGTTGTGCGCGGTGCGGCCCAGCGCCGCCGAACTGAGGACGTTGACGACGCGCCCTTGACTGGCTTCGAGCGCAGGCAGTGCAGCCTGCGTGACGTGGAAAACCGAACCGACGATCTGTTCGTTTGCCTCGTTCATATCCGACCACTTGAGGCTCGCGAAAGAACCGGACCTGATCTTGGGGCCGGCATTGTTGACGAGAATGTCGAGGCCGCGCTCAGCAGCCATCGCGGCCAATCTTTTAGCCTCATCCGGCTTGCTCACATCGGCCTTGATCATAGAAGCCGAACCGCCCTGGTCTTCGAGTTTGCGTACGAGGCTCGTTGCGGCGTTTTCGCTCCTGAAATAGTTGACGATGACGTGTGCGCTGTTCTGGCAAAGCAGCGTTGCAATGGCCTGCCCGATACCGCGCGATGCTCCGGTCACAAGCGCCGTGCGGTTCTCCAGGAGCGCGCCGGCAAATTTGGGAACCGAAGCTGCTACCATTGACTGATCCTCTTGCCTAACGTGCAAAACTTTCGCTCGTGCTGTTCCCGTGAGGACACACTCGCCATGTTGATTTACGATTTCCGTGCGGATGGTTAGTGTCCGTGCGGCGCGATCGATGGCCTCGACGACGCCGGTTGCTTTAACCGTATCGCCAATAAAGACAGGACGGCTGAACTCGATTGTCTGGGAAAGATAAAGCGCGCCGCGCCCTGGAATCTTCATGCCAATGAGCGTCGATAAAAGACTCGCGTGCAAAAAACCGTGCACAACTCGCTGCTCAAATTGGGTCCGGGCCGCAAATTCGTCATCAGTGTGGAGTTCGTTGTAGTCGCCGGACAAGCGCGCAAAGGTCGCAACATCGTCGGCCGTAATGGTGCGGCTGACACTGTCTGAGTATCCTTTGTGGAAGTCTTCTAACCTGTCTCTTCGCCCTTCCGTGAGGCCGTTGGATCGACCGAAAGCCGCATGATCATTGCTCATTTGTGGTCAACCTTGCCCCCGTTTCAATGGACCAAACTCTAATGCTGGGCATACCGGTTCAGTGTGACGCAGATCAGGTTTTCAAATACCCGGCGCGCTTAGATTCTTCACGCAGGGGTGCAGCGACTCATGTTTGAGATGCGGTCTAACGAGCGGGCCGCCAATGTCCCCCGGCTGACCACCGAAGGTTCTTGTCGGTCTCTGCAGGCCGCGAACCAACAACACAGAGGGGCATCGAATGTCATCCACGTTTGAAACCGTTGCTGGATTGATTTCAGAAATTTGTGACATTCCGAGAGAAACGATCAAGCCAGAATTGCATGTGACCGAGGATCTCGGTGTGGACAGTCTCGACTTTCTCGACGCTGTCTTCAACATCGAACAGAAATTCGGGATCAGCATTCCGCTCGATGAATGGACGCAGCAAGTCAACGACGGGGCGGTCAAAGGTTCACGTTACTTCGTACTTCAGAATTTCTGTTCCGAAGTCGATAAGCTTCGAGCGTCAGCCACTTCGATGCCGGCTGCGTGATGTCAGAAGCGCCACGGTCATATGCGGCCGCGGATATGCGGATCGACCAATTCCAATTCGTCAGTCTGGTCGAGACGCTTGATATCTCCGCTGCGGCAATTTCGTGCCGGTCCAGAATACCAGATGACCATTCGATTTTCGGGGGGCATTTCCCCGGTCATCCGATCATGCCCGGAGTTCTGCTCACGGAGCTCATGGCGCAGACGTGCGGCTTCCTTTTACTGTCGCTCAATGGGTTCGCGAAAATGCCGTTTCTGGCATCCTTGAAAGAGGTCAAATTGCGTGACTTCGTGGGGCCTGGCACGGAGCTTGTTTGCGGATCGAACCGAGTGCACGAGGGATCCGGTTATGCCGTACTTGAAGCAAAGGTGCGGCGCCCGGGCGATACCAAGCTGGTTTGCAGTGGCACTTTAATGTTTCGGATCGTCCCGTTCCCAAATGCCGAGCTCAATCAACACATGCAGGCCAGGGCACAAGAAGTCGGATTAATGATCCAACAGGACAACGTTATTTTGTCGGGGGCCAAGACGATATGAACCGAAGCGTCGCGATAACCGGCATTGGGCTTTTGAGCGGGCTCGGCGAAAACGCCAACGCGCACTGGGAGG
>DAOUZE010000539.1 GCA_030665765.1 Filomicrobium sp. | reverse complement strand
GTCCAATGCCGCAGCCCGCAGGATGTCGTTCAAAAACAGATGGAATTTCTGAAGACCATGGCCAATGACTATTCCAATCAGGCCGAGAAGATGGGTGAGATCATGAGCGAAGGTTTTCACGCCATCGACCGGCCCGCGACGCTGTCCTGGCCAGTGCCTAAAAAAGCGCAGATTGTCAAGAAGCGTGACGCCGCCTGAGGGCGGGTTTGGCAGTGGCGAACTGGCTTTGGGGCTGGCGGCGGCGATGCTTTGCCTCTAGCTTTTTTATTAGAATGGGGGTGTTTGCCGCGGACCGTTGATCCTAGTCAACGAAAGTTCGTGCGGCGGCGTTCACCGTGCGCCGCAAGATGAAATTCGAGCCCCAAGAGACCATTCAACCCCAAGGCTCGGGGGTGGATTATACGGACTATGTCGTGGTACCGACGTGCTGCGGGCTAATTGCCCTATATAGAAGCGATTTGGAAGGCAGCTCAGCGAGACCGCACAAGGACATGGATAGGAAAGCTGCCGACGATGCGCGGTGCTCTGCCTCCGGGTCGCGAACTGCCACTCCGGTGCATGCACTCGGTGTCGACGCAGTCCTGGCTCTGCTGGACGTGGATCCGGCGTGCGGGTTGACCACTGGCGAAGCGAGCGCGCGGCTCCAAAGCCATGGCCCCAATGAGATCCAGAAGGAAGAACCGATCGGCCTTCTGACGTTGCTGCTGCGTCAGTTTATCAGCCCCGTTATTTGGTTGCTGATTGCCGCAGCGGTCGTCGCTGCTATCTTCGGCGAGGTCTCCGACGCGATCGCTATCGGTGTGGTGCTTTTCCTCAATGCCTCGATCGGGTTTGTCACCGAATACCGAGCGCGCCGCTCAATGGACGCAATCCGTACGCTGGGGCAGACCAGAAGCCATGTGCTGCGCGATGGCCGGCAACAGACCGTCGGCAGCCGGGACTTGGTTGCTGGAGATATCGTATTGCTTTCGGCTGGCAATGTTGTTCCGGCCGATGTCCGGGTCATCGAACTGACTTCGCTGCAAGCCAGCGAAGCGGCGTTGACCGGCGAATCCGTGCCTGTCGAAAAGCAAGTCGGCGCGGTGCCGGCATCTGCACCATTGGGCGACCGGGCCTCGATGTTATTCAAAGGCACCGCGGTGACGCGCGGTGACTGCAGCGGAGTTGTTACTGCGACGGGCATGGACACCGAGCTCGGCCATGTCACGCGTCTTATGATGGGAACTCCGGATGCTCCCTCACCGTTAGAAAGACAACTGCAATCGCTGGGCGGTCAACTGTTGTGGCTGACCATCGTGCTGTGCGCGCTCATCACAGCGATTGGTATGTTAGCTGGCCGCGAAACCTTCCTGATGATCCATGCGGGTATTGCATTGGCGGTCGCGGCCATTCCGGAAGGCCTGCCGATTGTCGCGACGGTTGCGCTTGCCGGCGGCATTTGGCGCATGGCCCAACGCAATGCGCTGGTGGAGCGCATGGCAGCGGTCGAAACGTTGGGTTCGACCACGGTGATTTT
>DAOUZE010000294.1 GCA_030665765.1 Filomicrobium sp. | reverse complement strand
ATCTACAATACCTTCAACGTTCAGCGCCATCTCATATCACGCCGAACACTTCGGCAGTTTCGTGCTGCGGCGATGGAGAGATGGCAAGAGGTGACAGCGGCGGCTTGAAATTGGGTAGTCGTAGATCTTCTGCGACCGATACATCTTAATGTGACAGCGCCAGCGAGAGGCCTTGGAGCTTTGGGCAGCCCATCTATCGAACTTGCTCGCGTAGGCACATGGCGTACAGCTCAACAGAGATACCATCCACCATGTAAGCGTCGCGCTTCGCCGCTTTGGTCTCATCGAAAAAGAAAAGAAGCGCGAACACTGCCCCACAAATGAGGAGTTGACCAAGCTGTTCGACTGCTTCGATGACAAACCGTGTCAGTGCATTCTTGCGAGCCTCCAAAAAAATCTTGCGACCACTTGTAATACAGGCTCTCCGCGATCCCTTCGCGACGACACAGCTCGGCAATCGTCTCCTCGCCACGCAGGCCTTCAAGGACGATGCCGATCTTCTCTTCCGCTGAAAACTTCCGACGCGTCGCCCTACGGATGTCCCGAACCGTCTTCTCGGCGCTGTCCAGATGTCGCCCATTCCCGTCACTCATCGTCTCCCTCCTCGGGGTTACGATGAACCGGAAAGTCTCTCTTACGCAATCACCTCAATCTGTCCCGTGAGTGCTGACGGCGAACACGTTTTGCCCTCTTTGAGTTCGACGCCGACAGGTTTGTCATCGGCAATGATTGGTCGCGTCATAGTCGTATCCCTATTTTTACTCAGTTCAAGCGCTGCCAGTAGATTGCTCAGTTAAAGCACGTCGCGACACATGCGGAGCCGTAAGATCGATCTCCGGGCCCATTGGGACAACGCCGGTCGGATTGATAGTTTTGTGGCTGCCATAGTAGTGCGACTTGATGTGGTCCATGTGGACCGTCTCGGCGATGCCCGGTTGCTGGTAGAGGTCGCGGAGATAGGCGGACAAGTTGGGATAGTCGGCGATGCGATTCAGGTTGCACCTGAAGTGGCCGACGTAGACGGGATCAAAACGCACTACCGTCGTAAACAGGCGCCAGTCGGCCTCCGTGATGGTGTCGCCCGTCAAGTACCTTTGGCGTAACAGCTTGTCCTCAAGCCACGTGAGCGATTCGAACAACGGCACTACGGCTTCCTCGTAGGCTTCTTGCGTCGTGGCAAACCCTGCGCGATAAACGCCATTGTTCACGGTGTTGTAGACTCGCTCGTTGATCGCGTCGATCTCCTCGCGCAATTCGCTCGGATAGTAATCACCTGCTTTGGCACCGACGCTGTCGAACTCCTGATTCAACATGCGGAGGATCTCGGAAGATTCGTTGTTGACGATGGTCGCGCGCTGCTTGTCCCAGAGCACCGGAACGGTGACGCGTCCGCTGTAGTCCGGCTTGGCGGAGGTGTAGACCTCGTGCAGGAAGCGCGCGTTATTAACGGTATCGGCGATAACGCCGTCGCCTTCCTCGAAGGTCCAGCCGTTGGCGCCCATGTACCAGTGCACGACCGACATCGAGATCGCCTTTTCCAGCCCCTTTAGCGCTCGGAAAATCAGCGTCCGGTGTGCCCAGGGACAAGCATAGGAAACATACAGGTGGTAGCGCCCCGGCTCCGCTTTGAAGCCGCCTTCGCCGCTTGGGCCGGGTGAGCCGTCGGAGGTCACCCAATTGCGAAACTGCGATGCCTTGCGTAAGAAGCGGCCCTTGCTGGATTTGGTGTCGTACCAGTGGTCATGCCAAACACCGTCAACGAGCAATCCCATAATCATCTCTCCATTGAGCTTCTGCCGAAGTTATTGTCGTTCCTTGATACGCCGTCAGTACTTCCAGCCGATCGCGCGATCGACGGAGAGTTGGCCACCGCCGCGTATTACGAAGGCAAGTGCTACAAGCCCCCACAGCAACGGATACTCATAGCCGCCGGCGGTCCAGAAGAAGCCGTTGCCGAGATGGACGAAGAATGCGGCGTAACCCATCAACGCGAAGACGGCTAAGCCTGAAAGTCGCGTCAACAAGCCGATGGCAAGGAAGAGCCCGCCGAAGAATTCTGTGAGGCCGGCGACACCGGCGAATAGCAGGCCGGGGTAGAGGCCGAGGCTCTGTTCGAAGAACTGCGCGGTCCCTGTGAGGCCGCCGCCGCCGAACCAACCGAACAGCTTCTGCGCCCCGTGCGGCATCAGGATAAGACCCGTTGCGGCGCGCACCAGCGTCCAGGACAGCGTGTCGGCCGTCAGCGTCGTGCCGGGGTTGCGTGCGGTATTGCCAAGCGTTGTCGTCGTCATTTTTGCACTCCGTTGCTTTCAAGTTTTTTAGATCGTCAAAGGCTTTAAAGAGCCATATCGAAGAGCAGGATTTCCGCGTCGCCTCGGCCTTCGATGCGAAGCGTTCCCGCCGCCGTGACGGACACGCCGTCGCCTGCGCGCAGGTCTTCGCCGTTGATGGAGACGCTCCCTCGCGCGACCTGAACCCAGGCGCCGCGCCCCGCTTTAAGCTCGTGCGCTGCAATTTCCCCGGGCCCCAGGATCGATGCATATAGATGGAGGTCGAGATGGATCGTGACCGAGCCGTCGCGGCCGTCGCGCGATCCAATCAGGCGAAGTCGCCCGCGTTTTTCGTCCTTGCCAAACGACTTCTGCTCGTAGCTCGGTTCAAGGCCTGCCTTTTCCGGCACGATCCAGATCTGCAGGAAGTGAACGGGCTCGGTTCTCGATGCATTGAACTCGCTATGGCGCACGCCGGTTCCCGCACTCATGCGCTGCACGTCACCCGGCCGGATCACTGATCCCGTACCGAGGCTATCCTTGTGCTCGAGTGCACCGCTCAAAACGTAGGAGATGATTTCCATGTCCGCGTGCGGATGGGTCGGGAAACCGCCGCCCGGCGCGACGCGATCCTCATTGATCACTCGGAGCGGCCCGAAGCCGATGTGCTGGGGATCGAAATAGTGGCCGAACGAGAAGCTGTGCCGGGATTTCAGCCAGCTAAAGTCGGCAAACCCGCGGTCTTCGGCGCGCCTTACAGTCAGTGCCATCGTTGCCTCCATAAGCGGTGGTGTCCTCTGCCCTGCCGGGCTTTAGGCACAACTTATGTTGGAGTATAAGGATCCACAATAATCGTTTTTTGATGCATTGTGTGTCCACAATGGATACAATATAACCATGGACAAACTCGCTGCCATGCAGGCCTTCGCGAAAGTGGTGGCCTTGGGAAGTTTCGCTGCCGCCGGGCGCCAGCTGGGCCTCACGCGCTCGGCCGTCAGCAAAGGCGTCATGGAGCTGGAGCGGATTCTGGGCGCCCGGTTGCTCGACCGCACGACGCGCAACGTGAGCCCGACGGAAGCAGGCCTCGCGTATTACGGGCGCTGCGTCGAAATCCTGGGGCACATCGAGGAAACGGAGCTACATGTCTCACGCCTGCACGACGAACCAAAGGGCCTCTTAAAACTCAACGCACCTATGTCGTTCGGCGCAAGCTATCTCGGCCCGGCGGTTGCCGATTTCATGTCGGCCTATCCGGAATTGAAGATCGAGCTAGCGCTGAATGACCGGTTCGTCGACCCGATTGAGGAAGGCTTCGACGTCACGGTGCGTATTGCGCAACTGGAGGATTCAAGTCTGATCGCGCGCAAGCTCGCGCCCGCGCGCCTCGTCGTCGTTGCATCGCAGGCATATGTGGACCGGCAGGGAACTCCTGAAACTCCAGAGGACCTCGCCCGGCATCGCTGCCTCAACTACGGACACACGACGACGCTGCAGCGCTGGCAGCTCACCGACAACAGCGAAAGGATCTCAGCCCCCATCAACTCGGTCCTGTGTTCCAACAACGGGGACGTCCTGCGCGCGGCAGCGCTTGCCGGTCATGGCATCACCCTGCTTCCGACCTTCATTGTGGGGGCCGACATCAAGGCCGGGCGGTTGCAGGTACTGCTGCAGAACTTTCGGCCGACCGAGCTTGGAATCTATGCCATGTACGCGCCCAATCGCTATCTCGCAGCGAAAACCCGCGTGTTCATCGATTTCCTAGCGGATCGTTTCGGTCCGCGACCGGATTGGGATGAATGTCGTTGACGGGCCTTGTCAAATTAACATGGCTCGGTCGCAGACGATCTAAGGCTGCCCGATTTCAAGCCGGCGACGTCACCTCTTGCCACGTATGCATTGCCGCAGCTCGAAACTGCCGAAGTGTACGACGTGAGATCAGATGGCGCTGGACATTGAAGGTGTTGTAGATTGGGGCGTGTGTCGAAAGAAATCTCTGGGCCGAGCCGGCCGACTTGAAACGTTGCATGCGCCGTTCTCGCTGGCGTATCGGCGGATGAGAATTCTCGGCTCGATTGTTACTTCGCCCACCAGTGATGTGGTTGCGCTTCATCCCGAGAGTTTCGAGCGCAGCACGATACGAGGCTAGCTTGTCCGTCACGACCATGGTCGGTGCGAGGCCTTGTGCCTTGAGGAGCTTGCGCATCAACTTGAGCGCAGCCTTCTTGTTGCGTCGAGATTGGACCAGAACATCCAGCACTTCACCTTCGCAATCTACCGCACGCCACAGATACATCGTCCTACCATTGATTGAGACAAACATCTCATCGAGATGCCAAC
>DAOUZE010000453.1 GCA_030665765.1 Filomicrobium sp. | reverse complement strand
GGACCGGACCAGATCTGCGGGGGTACGTGAAAACTCTCATTTCTATCATCGTTCTCGCGGGAGGGGCTTACGCCCTGATTGTTCTGCTGCTGTTCCTAGTTCAGTCACACTTGATCTATTTCCCAAATGTACCTTCACGTGCGCTGGGCCCGGGCCCCGACAGTATCGGTCTTGCATACGAAACCGTAGATATCCTCACCGAAGACGGTGTTAGCCTCCATGCCTGGCATGTCCCGGCGCGAGAGCCGCGTGGCGTCGTGCTCTTCTTTCACGGCAACGCCGGCAATATCTCCCATCGGCTTGACTCGCTGAAGATTTTTAACGACCTCAACTTGTCGACGCTGATATTCGACTATCGGGGCTATGGGCAAAGCGAAGGCAAAGTTTCCGAACGGGGCACCTACCGCGATGCCGAGGCGGTATGGCACTACTTGACGAAGCAACGCGGCATTCCACCTTCGCAGATCATACTGTTCGGGCGCTCTCTCGGCGCTGCCATCGCAACCTATCTGGCCAGCCGGCAAAGGCCAGCCGCACTTATCATTGAAAGCGGCTTCGTGTCCGTTCCGGAACTGGCCGCCCAGCTCTATCCTTGGCTTCCAGTGCGATGGCTGGCGCGGTTCAAATACCCAAGCGGCGAATACTTGAACGCCGTATCCGCACCGGTGCTAATCATCCATAGCCGCGATGATGAAATCATACCGTTTGCGCAAGGCAGGTCGCTTTTTGTCCACGCACGCGAACCAAAGGAATTCCTTGAACTGCGCGGCGGCCACAATGATGGCTTTCTGAGTAGCGGCCGGTCCTATGTCGACGGACTCGACGCATTTCTGGCCTCCGTGTCGGGCAACTGAGTCGGCCTTCAGATGCCTTTGGAGCATTTGAATTTGTTCGTTTGATACAGGTTTTTCGGAGTCTCCTCGAAATTTCGTCCCTGCCCCTTAGAACTGGGCCATTATTATGCTGCCAGCAGGAGGAGCATGCGATGGCCCGGACGCGCTATTCGGTAGAAGATTGCTGAATGTTTGGCTCCTGATGTCCGCTTATTGATGATGTTGTTGTAAAAGTCCGTTGCAGCTGCTGGCGAACAGTGATTCCGTCTTCTCCAACGGGATAGAGGGGGAGAGATGGCATGATGGGGCGGCTTAACCGGGACCAGGATCAATTCTTCTACGCATTCAATCTCGATGATGCGGTTCCTTCGGACCATCTGGTCCGCAAGATTGCTGCAGTGCTGGATCTATCTTGGGTTCACCATGATCTGGCCGGTCACTATTCGCATCTAGGCCGCCCATCGATCGATCCTGAACTCATGCTTCGCATGCTCATTCTCGGTTATGTCTTTGGCATCCGATCGGAACGTGCGCTGGTCCGCGAGGTTCAGGTCAATCTCGCCTATCGCTGGTTTTGTAGGCTGAGCATCGAAGACAATATTCCCGATCACTCGGCGTTTTCGCGGGTCCGTAACGAGCGCTTTGCCGACGGCGATGCGCTGAGGCTGGTGTTTGAGCGCGTTGTCGCGTCGTGCATCGCCGCAGGGCTGGTTGGCGGTGAAGGTTTTGCCGTTGATGCAAGCCTCATTGAAGCCGATGCCAACCGGAGCCGATCGGTCAGAGGCCAGGACTGGAACAAGGACATCGATGCCAAAGCGGTGAACCGCGCAACGCGGGAGTATCTAGAAACGATCGACGATGCAGCCTTTGGCTCAGCTAGCAAGACGACGCCGAAATTCGTTTCGCCCGCCGATCCGGCGGCGCAATGGACCGGCGCCAAGCGCGACAAGGCGATCTTTGCCTATGCTGACAACTATCTGATCGACGTGACGTTCGGCATTATCGTAGATGTCGAGGCATCCCGCGCGATCCGGCAGGCCGAAGTCGAAACCTCGCGGCGCATGATTGATCGAACGCAGGACCGGTTTGGACTGAAGCCAGAGTATCTTGCAGCTGACACGGCGTATGGGTCCGCCCCCAATCTTAATTGGCTGGTCAACGACAAAGGTATCGCACCACACATCCCTGTCCTTGATAAGTCTGGCCGCGGCGATGGGACGTTCTCACGGGCCGACTTCAGGTTCGACGACGAGACAAACAGGTACATCTGTCCGGCAGGCAAGACGCTCAAGCAGATCGGGCGGCAGTATGCCGATGAGGCCTTGCGCTACTTTGCCGATCGCCGCAACTGTCAGGCTTGCCCACTTAAGGTTCGGTGCTGTCCAAACTCGACAAGGCGGAAGGTGACACGCAGCCTCTACGAGCCCGCGCGTGACGTGGCACGGGCTCTGGCGCAAACCGACAAGCATCAGCAAACCCAGCACGAACGCCGCAAGGTCGAAATGCTGTTTGCCCATCTCAAACGCATCATCGGTCTCAACCGGCTGCGGTTGCGAGGGCCAAAGGGCGCACAAAACGAATTCATACTGGCCGCCATTGCGCAGAACCTCAGGCGCTTGGCTAAGCTGACCTTCCAACCCATCCCAGCATGAAGAAAAAAGGGGTGACCGGAATAACCGTTGGGCAGGTCACACTCTCCCAGTCTGCCGCCCGAGGACGAAAACGCGTCACGCGCCCGACTTTTACAACAACATCTGTTCATAGCGGACAAGGCGGACGGCTGACGAGCGCAGATCAGGCATGTTTCGTTTAGCCTTCGAAAGCGGACGTCGCTCAGCGCGCCGTCGATGTCTGCTTCTGAACCAACTGCGGACA
>DAOUZE010000473.1 GCA_030665765.1 Filomicrobium sp. | reverse complement strand
CGCCCGCCCCTGGACCGAATCTGAACGCCGGGCGATGACCGAATTGCCGGCGCGTTTGCGTGAACGCAGCCTGTTGGTCATCACCAACAAAGATGCCCTCGGCCTCGCAGACCGCGAACGCGTTCTGGCACGCTACCAGGACCTTGCCGGTCCGTTCTTTGCCGACATGTTGATGATCGATGCGACTTCCACGCCGTCCGCTGGTGAACAGCCGCGCAGCAAGGACGCGGCTGATTCTGTAAGTGCCAGCAACGGCGGGGGAGACCATGACCAGTTGCTGGCCGCGCTTGACCAACTGGTCGAGGAGTATTGGAACCGAAGGGCGATGACGGGCCGTCGTCTTTGCCGTCATATCGCTCGCTCCTTGCGGCCCGGCCTTCCCGCGCGCCGGCCCAACATTAGCGCTGCTCCCGGTCCCGATACGGATCCGATTTCAGCGGTTCTCGCCAACATCGCGGGTCGATTGGCAACGATCTGACGTGCCCAGGTTGTCCACTATCCCGCCCGGACACAGAATAGAACTGCAAAAAAGCTCCCATGTGCGCCGCGAATCAGATCGAAATCCATGTGCGTTAACAAGCGGGCTGGCGCCCGCCCGTCGGGCTATATTCTGAGGAGCGCGCATGGCCAACTATGCAACACATATTGCCGTCGGGACCGTCGTTTCCGGAGCTCTTGCAACGTTGACGGTGGGCGCCGATGTTGTTGGTCCGGAGGA
Source organism: Filomicrobium sp. (assembly GCA_030665765.1). GTDB lineage: Bacteria > Pseudomonadota > Alphaproteobacteria > Rhizobiales > Hyphomicrobiaceae > Filomicrobium. Next base: position 1,781 of record DAOUZE010000473.1, on the reverse strand, counting down.
CATTATGGCGGTAACGCTCGCGGGTGTTGCAGGGTCTGTATTGCCGGACATTGACTTGCGCGATAGCCGCGCCAGCACCATCCTTTTTTCAGGGATCGCAGTCTTTACGTCCTTTTGTGTTCTGTTCATCAATGCCGAAAACTATTCAATAGCTGAACTATGGGTTATCTGGCTCGGATCGCTTGTTTTTGTTCGCTATGGTTTGCACGCACTGTTCTATCGGATTTCCGTCCATCGGGGTGTTTGGCATTCACTTCTCGCCGGCGTCTTTTGGGCCGGCCTGACGGCAGTCGTTTTCCATGACCTGCTTGGCCGTCACCAAGGCGTCGCCTGGCTGGGCGGCGGCTTCATGTTTATTGGATATCTCACCCACCTGGTTTTGGACGAGATTTATGCCGTCGACTTTATGGGCAATCGCCTGAAAGCATCGTTCGGTTCCGCCCTCAAATTCATCGACGGGCGTTATCCAGGGCACAGTCTGTCAATGGCCATGCTGACAATACTGGTTTTGGTGCTCGCACCCTCGCCGAAACCTCTGGTCGAGGCAGTTTCCTCTCCGGCACTGTGGACGGGACTGAACGAAAGGCTTCTGCCCAGCGGTAAGTGGTTCGGTCTGATCGGAGCTCGAGGTGATGTGGCCACCGCGAAGCAGCAGGGCAGCAGTCCTATTACGACCGGCTCTATCCCGACCCCATCTGCACTGCCAGCCAGTGGCTCAGATGCGTCGGTGCCAAACTAGTCTGAAGGCTTATCAAGCCCAGCGATTTGCCTCGGATGGCTTGGCCTCAAGCCCGTCAAGATAGGTTGCAATCAGGTTTTCGATCAGAACCTGCGCGGAATCGCCGGTGACATTCGACAGCCGATTGGCCGTCGATAGCGACGTAATCCCGTGGAGACTCGCCCAAAGAACCCGTCCTGCCCGCTCAATGTCGCCCTGCGAGCGGCCCTGCATGAGCGGTGCGATGGCCGCCTCGATTTTTTGCATGAGCGCCTGGATTTTTTCCGTATACCACGCCGGCGCCGCCCGTCCCCTGCCAAGCTGATGCTCGAACAGAAGATTCCAGAGGTTGGGGTTCGCGTGGGTGAATTGTAGATAGGCGTTCGCTAAGGCGATGACTTGTCCGCGGGCAGCATCCGACGGCGGCAAATGACTCAGATACGTTTCGAGGCTATCGAGAAGCCGCGACTCGATCGTCAAAAGGATCTCGTCACGGTCCTTGAAGACGTTATAGAGAGTTCCTGGGGAATAGTTGATCCGGCGCGCAACTTCTCGTGCCGAAAGGCCCTCCAAGCCTTTTTCCTCAATCAGTTCCGTTGCTGCCTTCAATATTATTTCGCGCAGCTCTTCGTGCGTATGTTTCGCACGCCGGGGCACCGTATGATCTGAGCACATCACTAAACGCCACTCCTTGTACTGCCCCCTTGTGACAGACAATGTCATTGAGCTGGCGAAGATAGTCGTTGGAAACTCTCTGCTGCAAGCGTCGTTGGCGCTCTATCACTACCCAAAATTTGGCATAGTCTAGCGATAGATTTGCCTACGTAGTTTATTGAGAACCAGCAAGTGAGGCGGTGAATTTTCGATCTCACTCGAGTTGGGGAGCACGCAGTAGTTCCGTCAACAGCTGATCACGCAATTATTGCCCTCGAAGTCGACGCAACTATGGCGTGGACTATGCGTCGCCTTGTCGCTCCAATTGGAGGACGAACCAAACATCCAGGTTGCGAAGCTCGACGGTTTGTAAGTGTACTTAGATTCTACCACGATGACGCTGCCACCT
>DAOUZE010000087.1 GCA_030665765.1 Filomicrobium sp. | reverse complement strand
CTCGGCGGCGGCGGCTCCCGCCAGCCATTCCGCGGGTGCAGTGAAGCAGGCTGCTGCCCGTCAACTGCAAAGGCGCATAAGGGCAGACGTATTAGCGCCCCTCCGCCTTGCCTCATTGAGCCGCGAGAGGGTGCCGCGCAGAGTTATTGCCGAAAGCCGCGTTGAACCTTCGCGGCTTACACCGCTTTCCACTGACCGCACCGTCGTTGCTTGGTCTTATGACGATACTCTTTCTGGCCGGTTTGCAAAGTTCGTCGAGGCGACCCGCGCGACCGCGCGCAAGCTTCTTTCGCGGTCACGCGAGCAAGGTAGCGCTTGGTGGAATGAGGCGTCCTGGCGCATGCGTTTTCAATCCGTCTACAAGGTGCTTGTCGATGCGGCAAATACTGCGACCAGAAAGGCCCGTGCCAGCATAACCCGGTTCCAGCGTCCGTTTCCAAAGCCTCTGCCCAATGATGTCGCCGTTGGCGGTAAGCCGCATCTCAATCAAGGAAATGGGGCGCTTCAGGTGTCTCGAAACTGAAGCGCCTTCCGTTCTTAAACCGACATGGTCCGCTTGTGCGGAGCCCGGCTCAGGATTCACAGCTGGGCGGTACGCAATCTCAGGGCATTGCTGATCACAGAAACCGAGCTGAGACTCATTGCAGCGGCGGCGATCATCGGAGACAGCAGGACACCGAATACTGGATATAAGATGCCCGCGGCCACAGGAACTCCGAGTGCATTGTAGGCGAAGGCAAAAAACAGGTTCTGTTTGATGTTTGCCATTGTCGCCTGCGACAGCCGGCGGGCTCGGACAATGCCGCGCAGATCACCCTTCACGAGCGTGATACCAGCACTCTCGATCGCGACATCCGCCCCTGTGCCCATGGCGATGCCGACATCTGCCTGGGCCAACGCGGGGGCGTCATTGACGCCGTCGCCCGCCATAGCAACCTTCGCGCCCGCCGCTTGCAGTTCTCGCACGACAGCTGCTTTCTCATCGGGGAGCACATCCGCGCGGACTTCGTCGATACCAAGCCGCCCTGCAACAGCCTGAGCTGTGCGGGCATTATCACCCGTCACCATGACCACCTTGAAGCCTTCGGCGTGGAGCGCTTCGATCGCCTCGGCTGTCGTCTCCTTGATGGGGTCGGCAACTGCAACGAGGCCAGCCGGTTTTCCATCGACTGCAACGAACATGGCGGTTTTGCCTTGATCGCGAAGAGCATCAGCTTTCTCGCCGAAGTCGCTGCGATCAACGCCAATGATATCCATCATTGCCGCGTTGCCGAGGGCAACGTCGCGCCCGTTGATCCGACCGCGCACACCTTTGCCCGTAATAGCTTCAAAGTCCGATGCAGCAGACAGCTTGATCCCCATGTCTCGCGCCGCGGTGACAATGGCCTCAGCGAGGGGGTGCTCGCTGCCGCGTTCGAGAGCGGCTGCAAGTCCCAAAAGCTCGGTCCCATAAAATCCGGGTGCGGGCAAAGTATCGGTGAGTACCGGCTTGCCCACCGTGAGAGTTCCGGTCTTGTCAACGATCAGAGTGTCCACATCGGCGAAGCGCTCCAGCATTTCAGCATTCTTGATCAGCACGCCGGCTTGTGCACCACGTCCCGTCGCCACCATGATCGACATCGGGGTCGCAAGACCAAGCGCGCAGGGGCACGCGATGATGAGGACGGAGACCGCCGCGATAAACGCATAGGCAAGCGCCGGTGCTGGCCCCAGGTTTGCCCAGGCGATGAAGGCCACAACTGCTACTGCCAAAACGGCAGGCACGAAATAGCTGGCCACGACATCGACCATCTTTTGAATTGGCGCACGGCTGCGCTGCGCCTCGGCAACCATGCTCACGATGCGCGCCAGCATGGTGTCGCTTCCGACTCTTTCCGCCTCCATGATGAATGTGCCAGATCCGTTGAGCGTTCCGCCGGTCACGGCATCGCCGATTGTCTTTTCGACGGGGACCGGTTCCCCCGTCAGCATAGATTCGTCGATCGACGAACGCCCGCTCCTCACGATTCCATCGACGGGAACGGAATCGCCTGGTCGAATGCGGAGCCTGTCACCAGCCTGGACCTCATCGAGGGTCACGGTTTCGTCCGTGCCGTCGGCTCCAACACGCAACGCCATTTTTGGGGCGAGGTCGAGCAGGGCGCGGATCGCGCCACCAGTCCGTTCACGGGCGCGTAACTCCAGGACCTGGCCCAACAGCACCAGGACGACGATGACGGCAGCAGCCTCGAAGTATACGGCGACAGAGCCTGCAGGTCCGCGGAAGGCGTCCGGGAAGATGCCGGGCACGACGGTAGCCACAACGCTGTAGAGATACGCCGCACCCACGCCGACGCCAATGAGCATCCACATGTTCGGTGCGCGATTTAGGACCGAGGATTTACAGCGTTCGAAGAATGGCCAGCCCGCCCATAGGACCACGGGCGTTGCCAGCGCGAACTCAATCCAGTCGGCTTTGCGTTCACCAATCCATGCCCGCGTTGGAATACCCAGATGGGGACCCATGGATAGGACGAGGATTGGCACTGTCAGGATTGCGCCGATGATCATCCGGCGCGTGAAATCAATCAATTCGGTGTTCGGGCCTTGCTCTCCCGTCGGGACTCCCATCGGTTCAAGCGCCATGCCGCAGACCTTGCAGACGCCAGGACCCTCCTGCTCTTGGCCGGGGCACATCGGACAAAAGAAGATGGTGCCCGGCGGCGCGGCGTCGCGCGCAGCCTCGGCCGCGGCGCACTTTTCAGGATCGAGGTAGCGCTCGGGATCGGTCTGGAACTTGTCGCGGCAGTCCGCGCTGCAGAAGTGATAGTCGACGCCGCCGTGCTCGGCCGTTGGTTTGCCAGCAAGAGGGTCGACACGCATTCCACAGACGGGATCAATAACCATTGCTGCGTTGTGATCCTGCGCGCCGCCACAGCAAGATGGTCCAGCGTGTTTCGTCGCCATGATCCTGTTCCTTTGCGCCTTGATACCCAGCGGGGGTATTTCGATCCAACTTGCCCGATATACCCCTAGGGGGTATTAAGTCAACATGCAGAATGATCAGAAGACCAAACTGACGAAGCGGTTGGCGCGGGTTGAGGGACAGGTGCGCGGCCTGCAGCGTATGATCGAGGAAGACCGCTACTGCATTGATGTTGTGACGCAGATTTCGGCTGTCCGTGCTGCCTTGTTGAAGGTTGAGCAAGAAGTCTTGAAGGATCACGTCGCCCATTGTGTCGAGCATGCGATCTCGAGTGGTGATGCGGAAGATCAGCGCCGCAAGGTGGCCGAACTGCTGGAAATCCTCAATCGCCCGCAGAGATGAGTGAGCGGTGTTCCCTCACGCGCCTGTGCTGGTTTCCGGTCCAACACCGATTTCGACCGACACGAAGTGCGGGACGTCCGCCCAAAAGATGCGCGCGCGCGAACTGATCTCACCAGCATCGCCCGTCGTCAGCATCGTTAGGTTCCGCGGCTGCGGATGAAAGCCACCCAGATAATGCGGGCGCCGGGCAAGATAGTCTTCAAGGCTGTCGGCGACGATATTGGGCTGAGACAGCATCCGCGTCGTGGGCGGTAAGTGCGCCCGAAACAAATCCTCGACCAGCGGAAAATGTGTGCATCCTAGGATAGCCCGGTCCGGAAGCGCACCCCTGGCTTGTTTGACAAGTGCCGTGACTCCTTCCCTAACGAGCCCATCAAGCTCATTGTGGGAGGCTTCATCCTCAATGGCACCGGCCAGGTTCGCACAGATCTGCTGAAGCACTTCTACTCTTGGGCAGCGCTTGCGAATCTCCTCACGGTAGACACCCGAGGTGATTGTCCTGGTTGTCCCGAAAACGGCGACGAGCTCGGAATTGAACTTCTGAGGGTATTGGGGGGCTGTGACGGCCCATGGCGTTTGCGTTGCCGCCTCGACTGTCGGCGCAACGATTCCCAGTAAATTGTATCCCACCCAGCCAGAGCCCGGCAGCCAGTTCTGCTGCAATCGCCGCGCCGCGACAGCGGTTGCCGTATTACAGCCAAGCAAAACCAGCCGTGCGCCGCGGTGGAACAGCGCCTCGACGCCACGTCGGCTCAACTCCACGATCATCTCCGACGGACGATTTCCGTAGGGCACATTGGCGTGGTCGCCGAGATAGCAAAAGGAGACGTCGGGAAAGCGGTTGGCCAGCGTCCGCAACACCGTCAGCCCACCTAATCCTGAATCGAAGACACCGATCATGGCGTGATGTGTGCTCCGGCTTCTGGACGGGGGTTAAGACAGTTGGAATGCTAGAGTCTCAAGTATTGCTCTTTTGCCGCCGCGGCGGCGCCGGGCAGTTGGCTCTAAGATCCGCTGCCGGCTTCAATTTCCTTGAGCGCATCGAGCGTCGGCATGGCCACCGTCGAGTAGCCACAATCGACGAAGTGCACCTCACCGGTGACACCGCTACCCATGTCAGAAAGCAGATACAGTGCCGTCCCGCCGACTTCGTCTAGCGTCGGCGTTCTGCGCAAGGGCGAATGATCGCGCACGTAGTTGAAGATAACCCGCGCATCCGAGACGCCGGCTCCAGCCAGTGTCCGCATCGGGCCCGCCGACACTGCGTTGACGCGGATGCCTTGCGGTCCGAAGTCAGACGACAGATACCGCACCGAGGCTTCAAGCGCCGCCTTGGCGACACCCATGACGTTGTAGGACGGCACCCACCGCGTCGCACCGGCATAAGTCAGCGTTAGCAGAGAGCCGCCGTTTGGCATTAGCTTCGCGGCACGGTTGGCGACTTCGGTAAACGAGAAGCACGAAATCACCATCGTATTGATGAAGTTCTCCCGCGTTGTCTCGGCATACTGACCCTGTAATTCACGCCGGTCCGAAAAAGCCAAGGCATGCACGACGAAATCGAGACTGCCCCAGGTTTTCTCGATCTCCGCGAATACGTTATCGACGGTCTCAAGATCGCTGACGTCGCAGGGAACGATGATTTTTGAGCCAACAGACTCCGCCAGCGGGACGGCACGCCTGCCGAACGCTTCGCCCTGATAGGTGAACGCCAGTTCGGCACCCTGGCCGGCCAGCACACGCGCAATACCCCAGGCGATCGACCGGTCGTTGGCGACACCCATCACAAGCCCGCGTTTGCCCGCCAACATCGGGCCAGGAATTGCAATGTCAGTCTCGGACATATGAGTTTCCTCATTTGGGTAAGTGGAACGCTACGATCAAAAGGCGAAATGGGTTCGCAGCATAAAGCGGCGGTACCCTCTCATGGACCATTGCCGTTCGCGGTTACCTTGGGAACGGCACTGGCCAAGTAAAACACGCTCTAAGCGCTAACCCTCATACCGGCGAAACACCAGGGTCGCATTGGTGCCCCCGAATCCGAAACTGTTCGACATGACACAGTTAAGCTCCACGTCGTCGAGCCGCTGCCGGACGATCGGCAGCCCTTCGAATTCCGGGTCGAGTTCATCAATATTCGCGCTCTCGCAAATGAAACGGTCATTCATCATCAACAGCGAGAAAATCGTTTCCTGCACGCCGATAGCCCCCAGAGAATGTCCGGTTAGAGACTTCGTCGCCGAGATGTAAGGGATATTATTGCCAAACAGCTCGCGGACGGCCTCCATCTCGCGCTGATCGCCGATCGGCGTGGCTGTGGCATGGGGGTTGATGTAGTCGATCTTGCCACCAATACCGTTGCCGTCGAGGCCGTCCATGGCGATACGCATGCAGCGCAGCGCCCCTTCGCCGGACGGGGCAACCATATCAAAGCCATCCGACGTGGCCCCGTAACCAATAATCTCGCCATAGATCGTGGCACCACGCGCCTTCGCGTGTTCCAGCTCTTCTAGCACCACAACGCCAGCGCCGCCGGCAATCACAAAACCGTCGCGCTCCCTGTCGAATGCGCGGCTAGAACGCTCCGGCATCTCATTGAATTTGGTCGACATCGCGCCCATCGAGTCGAATAGGACCGATAGCGTCCAGTCGAGTTCTTCGCAGCCGCCGGCGAATATGATGTCCTGCTTGCCCCAGCCGATCAGCTCCGCGGCATTACCGATACAGTGTGCCGAAGTCGAGCAGGCCGATGAGATGGAATAGTTGACACCCTTGATTTCAAACGTCGTCGCGAGTGCGGCGGAGGGGCCAGAGCACATTGCCTTCGGAACATCGAACGGACCGATTTTCTTTGGCCCCTTGTCCCGGGCGATATCCGCGGCCCTGACAATCGCGTGGGTCGACGGACCGCCAGAACCGACAATGATACCGGTGCGCTCGTTGACAATATCGGAGTGTTCAAGACCTGCATTCTGGATCGCCTGTTCCATAGCGATATGGTTCCAAGCAATACCAGCTTCCATAAAGCGCTTGGGCTTACGCGGGACCATGCTGGCCCAATCCAGCTGCGGATCGCCGTGGACGTGACAACGAAATCCCATCTCGGCATATGTTTCGCTGAAAACGACGCCGGACTTGCCCTCTTTGAGCGAAGTCAGCACCTCCCCGGTGGAATTCCCAATGGAGGATACAATCCCCATGCCGGTGACGACCACGCGTCTCATCAAAGCTTTCCTTCCTGTCGCGGCCTCGCGGTCTGTCCATCGGGCGGGCGCCGTGGCCAAGTCGTCGGGCCTTCCCGCCAATCGAATGGTGGGGGGTGACCAATTTTTCTTTTCCAGCCCAAACCATGCCGGCGGTACTGGCGGCCAGTCTTAAACGTCGTCGGCTTCGAACAGACCGACACGGAGGTCCGCCGCAGTGTATATAACTTCGCCGTCGGCTTTCAGCGTACCGTCGGCGATAGCAAGTTTCAGCTTGCGCAAAATGACTCGCTTGAGATCGACAATATACTCGACCTTTTTGACGCCCGGCACCACCATACCGGTGAATTTGACTTCGCCAACACCAAGTGCGCGTCCACGGCCAGGAGCGCCAAGCCATCCCAAGAAGAAGCCGGTCATCTGCCACAGGGCGTCAAGCCCGAGGCAACCTGGCATCACGGGATCGCCCTGGAAGTGGCAATTAAAGAACCACTCGACGTTGGGATTACCTTCGACCGCAAGTTGCGCGACCAGCTGGCCTTTGCCGTATTCGCCGCCATCTTCGCTGATCGAGGAGATTTCGTCGAACATCAGCATCGGTGGCAGGGGCAGCTGCGCATTCCCGGGTCCGAACAACTCGCCGCGCCCGCAAGCTAGAAGTTCTTCATATGTATAGCTCGATTGCCACTCCGCCATGGGCCTTGCCTAGTTCCCTCTCTCCGGATCCTGAGGTGCTCTCAAACATGCAAACGCGGCCGCTTCTCCAGCGAGCCGCGAGAGCGCACCTTTTAACACACCCGCCAACCGTTCAAAAGGTAAACGCTCCGGGCGTCAAGGGCATCCTGCGGCTGAGGCGCGCTCCCGCGTTGCACAAGCCGCCGCAAACACCTATACTTGTGCCCAAATGCAAGTTTGGATGGCCGCCATTCGGCGGCCCCTAATGTCGTGCAGAGTCGGCCAACTTCACGAGTAATGGTCGCAATACGGCGCAAATGCGCTCTAACAGGACGGCGGTGGATTGCAGCGGATGCGGAAGCTGGGTAGCACTTCGATCGAAAAGACACTGCGTGATGCCGGGCTCCGCCCGACACGCCAGCGGCTCGCCTTGGGCAACCAGTTGTTTGCCGGTCATGATCGCCACGTAACCGCCGAGCAACTGCATGCGGAGGTGAGCACCGAGGGCGAACACGTCTCCTTGGCCACCGTCTACAACACGCTGCATCAGTTCCGCCATGCCGGTCTGCTGCGCGAAATCGCCATTGATTCCAACAAAACCTACTTCGACACCAACACGTCGAACCACAATCACTACCTGCTTGAACCCGAAGGCGAGCTGATGGACATCGAAAGCGACTCCATCACCATCGACGGCCTGCCAGAGCCTCCCGAAGGTATGCGCATTTCGCACATCGATGTGGTCGTGCGGCTTATCCGGGACGAAGACACCGGCGAATAGGGTTTGTCGCTCTCACATTCTGAATTGCTGATTGGCATCGCCCTGCTTGGCTTTGTTTGGGTAAACGACCCACCTGCACTATCAACGGCTTGCTGAGTGTCGGAGTACGGTCGGCATCGGCTGCGGGCCCCCGTGCCGTAAGCATTGGTCAACGCCACTAACCTCCTTGGTAGGGTTATAGGCGGGCCGGGGGGAGAAGACAGGCAGGCCAGACAGCTTAAGCTGCAACATTATCCATCCAACGGGCGCATAACTCGCTAATCCTTTTCCATTCTGGTTCAAGCGTCAGATAATGGCCAAAACCCGCGGCCTCATGGAAAGTTGCGCGTGAGCCATATCGCGCAGCGATCAGGCGTGATGTCGAAGGCGGGATTGCTAAATCCTCGGAGCCGGACACGAATAGAAGCGGGCATGTTACGCGCTCGTAATCGATCTTGGTGGTCTCGTTCTCGTCGAGCATCCAGAAGAACAGCTCGAACATGACCCGTCCAGATTCTGGTACCAAACGATCAAACACCCGGCGCTGCTCTGATGGATCGAGCTTGTTCAGTCCGAACTTTGCCATCGTCTCAAAGTCTGGCAGCAGCGTACCTTTCCAAAACTTACTGGCGGACATGAGCATTTTGCCGAGGTAACGTTCTTGATCTGTCTTCGGAAGAGTGCCCCAGGTGACGCTGCTGTTCAGCAGAACAAGCGCCTTGGCAATGCCCTCTGGCTCCCAGCTTATTTGCGATGAGGCCCCCAAGGGAATGTCCGACAAGGATCGGCGGTGAGCTGAAGGATTGCACGCACTTGGCCATGTCCTCAACGTAGTCGGCGATACTCAGCCCGGTGAGGAGCTTCGCACTTTGTTCTGATCTTAGATTGTCGTGATAGCGGTAAGCCGGGGTATGGCAACGAAATCCGCGTTGCTGGAAAAACCTGGAGAAATTCTCCATGGTCCACGGGCCGGCGTTGGTTCCATGAATGAGTACAACAGGAGTATCCAACAACCGCCCCCCAGGATGAGTTCAAGAATTTCTACGCCCGATTAACCTGCCACAACATTTCTTGGGCCCACAATTCCAAACCTTGCTGTGGCGGAAGAGATTGCGAGTGGCGGGTCAGGCTATTTATGTTGAGCGGATGCCGACAAGGTGTGCGCTACATTCGCTTTGATCACGAAGCCAATATTATCGGATTTCTCGAAACCGGCGAGAACCCACCTCCCGAGAATTTTTAGGAGGATGCGGCCATTCAGCTTGTCGGTTTCGATGCAGGAGTAGAAACTTTCGATAGCGCACTCGGGCAAGGTTGGCTCATTCCGTGATGAGGCAATCAGATGCGTACCCAAGTCTGGAGAACCAGTGAGCGGCTAAAAATGGACTCATCTGTCGCAAAGCGGCCGTTCCAATCTTGATGCAGAGCTGGTCCGGGCTCTCGTTCGAGGCAAGCCGTTCGTCGACCTCACGATAACCGCAGGCTCAGTCACATGCGCGCACGGTCTCGCGGAAGCAGTTGCCGTCTCTGTGCGAATTAGCGCGACGCCAGCTTCTGTCTTGCGTTTTGCCTATTCTTTTCGGCAAGGGAATGATTGGGATTGCTCTCAAGCGCGCGCGAGAAATCCGCTACCGCCCGGTCATATTTGCCTTGCTTCATATAAAGAAGCCCGCGATTGTTATAGGCATTAGCATAATTCTTATTGTGCTGGATTGCGATCGTGTAATACTTGAGAGCGAGCGACATTTTTCCTTTATTATCATAAACGAGACCGAGGTTGTAGTAGGCCACCGCATTATCCCTCTTTATCTTGATGGCTCTCTTGTATTCGCGAATTGCCGAACGCGCTTCGCCTTTTTTATAATGCGCAACGCCCTTGTCCAAGGCAGCGTCCGCATATCGAGGATTGAGCCTCAAGGCCTGCTGGAAGTCCTCGATCGCACGGTCGTACCTGCCCTGGTAATCAAAAACATTGCCACGCTGATAGAAATTAGTAGAGTCACGCGAGTCTAAATTAATCGCCTTCGTGAAAGCCTCTTCTGCCAAGCGATACTTCTCCATGTCCCGCAAGACAATTCCGCGATTGTACCAGAGATAAGACCTATCGGGACGGAGAGCGATCGCTTTGTCGAAACTCCGGAGAGCATCCTCGTATTGTTTCGTTTGGAGGAAAGTCCTGCCCCGTGAATTGTAAACCTCCACATACTCCTTAGACAACTTGAGTTTGCCCTCGACCGCAGGGTTCAGTGAGATCGCTTTCTCATAGTCTTTAAGTGCCTCGGCGTATTGGCCGCGAGAATGATATAAATCTGCTCGATTTTCATAAGCAAGCGCATACGTAGAGTTTAATTCGATTGACTTATTGTAGTCCTCCAAAGCTTTTTTTGGCATGCCCTTCCGAAAATAGACGAACCCACGGTTATTGTAAGCAATATCAAGGTGCCGATCTAACTGAGTCACGGCATCATATGCGCGGAAGGCATTCTCAATTTGTCCGCGACGAAGATAGATGTTTGCCCGATCGATAATTGCGCCGGCATGCTTTGGGTTTAGGGTAAGTGTGCGGTTGAAGTCTGAAATGGCTTGGTCGTCGTGCCCGAGCGCTTCTTTCGAAACTGCGCGCCAATAGAAGAAGTCAGCATTTTTATCGAGCAGCTGAATGGCCTGGTCGTAGTCGTTGATGGCAGATTGATGGTCCTGTTTTAACCGGGAGACATTACCTCTTTCATAGAATGCAAGATGCATTTGTGGGTCCGCTTCAATGGCCCGGGTAAAATCCGAATACGCCTTGTCTTTTTTCCCCTTGGCTATGTATAGACGGCCGCGATTGTAAAGAGCCAGAGCGTTGTCGGGCTTGAGCTCCATGGCTCGGTTAAAGTCTGAAAGCGCTCTATCGTGCTGTTGAAGGTGATCGTGAACCAGGCCGCGATTGTTGTAGGCCAGTGACAGCTTAGCGTCGTGCTTAATCGCCTCGTTTAGGCTGTCTAATGCGAGCTTCGCATTGCCCTTCTTCATATAGACGACAGCCCGGTTCAGATGCGCCCGAGCGAAAGCTGGGTCATGCTTGATTGCTATCTCGTATTCATTTAAAGCAGCATCGAGCTTTCGGTTTTGGAAGAAATGGTTGCCGCGATTGTAGTAAGGCATCGCATAGGTGGGATTGAGCTTGATCGCAGCGGCGTAATCCGCGATCGCCTTGCCGAAATCCTCGTTTGAACTATGGGCAGCGCCGCGATTGTTGAGAGCAAAAGCGCGGTCCGCAGATGATTCAAACCAGGTATTTTCAATGATCTTCGTGCAGGCTTCGATCTGCTTGTCTAGATTCTTAGTCTGGTGACAATCTTGTCGAGCGCCAGAGGAAAAAAACTGTCCTGCAAACGTGCTCAACGCCATAACCAGTGCAATAAGCTCTTTCATTTGCCTTTCCCTTTCGTGAGGTCACGGGTGTGAGTCCGCCTTCACCCCACGGAAGCGCAATCCGCGCATCTGCGCTGTTTCTCTGGATACAACTGGTCTTGTTAGGCCGGACATCTAAGACTGGCGAGTAAGGAGACGCGGCGCATGGCGGCGAAATTTGCCCAAGCTCAGGTGCCTCGCGAGCATCAATTTGCCGGAGCCAGGTGGCTCGATCGCAAGAACATTGTGGTCAATTAACTGAAGCAAGACTGAGTGTTCGCCGGGTAAGGTCGAAAGATTTTGCGGGGTGGAGAATGGGCTATATGGACGAGCTGTCTTGGATTAATGCAATAAAATCAATGCATAACATCAAAAATCAGGCGGAATATGTGGTGTGCACGTTTTTGTGTGCAGCACCCACCAGAGATCGAGGCCGATCTGATATTCAAAGTATACTCAACGTGTTGAATGGTCGGAGCGGGGAGATTCGAACTCCCGACCCCTTGCTCCCGAAGCAAGTGCGCTACCAGGCTGCGCTACGCTCCGCCGATTGTGAGAACATGCCGATCGCCACTACCGCTAGCTGGCCCGCCGCCATCGGGAGTGGCGGCTTTTGTCCGGCAAGTCGCAATTTATAGCCAGGGCCATTGTCTACTGCAAGCGCTTCAGGCGGACAATTCCGGCGGTCCGGGGAGGCTTCTGGCCTTACTGTTCGACTCTTTGAAAACGTCGGGCGAGGCGCCCTTCGCGTTGTTGAACAGCCTCATGCCTGGATCACGAGCGCTGCCTCCGATCGATTGACATTCATCATTGCCTTTGCCGT
>DAOUZE010000203.1 GCA_030665765.1 Filomicrobium sp. | reverse complement strand
GCGATCTGTCTGGTCCGTGATGGTTTCGCTGCCGCGGAATTTGCGGTTTGGCTAAGCGCGCGAGGCTTTGGTCAATCGCGCTTTTGGCTGCTTGAGGCGCTTGGCGGGACTCGGGAGCGGATCACTGAAGGCGAAGCCCATTCATTCGTGGTGGCGGATGCGCGAACCCCGGTTGCGGTCGCATTTATCGCAGATGGTGGAATAGGCCTGCAGCGCGCAGCTGGACTGCCCAATGACACCTTCAAGCATGACGGCCAGATCTCCAAGCGACCCATTAGGGCGCTAACTCTATCGGCACTTGCGCCAAGGCCCGGAGAAGTGCTGTGGGATGTTGGCGCGGGATCGGGGGCGATCGCCATCGAGTGGGCACTGTTTGGCAGAGGTGGTAGCGCTGCAATCGCGATCGAGGAACGAGCAGAGCGGGCGGAGAATATCCGCAACAATGCCAAAGAACTTGGAGTCGAGGACCGGATTTCGGTGGTCGTTGGCAAGGCACCGGCCGCTTTATCCGGGCTGCCCGAACCTCAAGCTATCTTTCTTGGTGGCGGCGCGGACGAGGCCTTGCTTCAGGCGTTGTGGGCGGTGTTGCCCCCGGGTGCACGCCTTGTTGCCAATGCGGTGACGTTGGAGACAGAGGCGTTATTGTCTCGATGGTCGTCGGCAAAGGGTGGCAATCTGTTGCGTATTGAATTGGCCGAAGATGAGCCTCTCGGTCGTTTTCGCAGCTGGGTTCCCGCACGCCCAATCGTGCAATGGAGCGTAACACGATGAAAGTTGCAGGATTCGGATTCCGAAGTGCGGCTACGGCGGACGCTCTTCTCGATGCCCTTCAAACGGCTGGCGGACCAGCTGGGATATCGCTCCTCGCCACCGCCGCCGGGAAAACCGACGCCCCCGCCTTGCGTGAACTTGCCACTAAACTCGGTCTGAGTATTCGTGCCATTACGCCCGAAGCGCTCACGGCCGCTCCGGTGCAGTACCATTCGGAGCGGGTCGAGGGCCTCTATGGCACCGGCAGTGTCGCAGAGGCAGCTGCACTATGCGCGGCTGGAGCGGGCGCACGACTTGTATGTCCGCGCGTTGTTTCCAGGGACGGGATGGCAACAGCAGCGATTGCGGAGGTTGCGTCGCCATGACGGTACATTTCATCGGCGCGGGTCCAGGGGCGGCAGACCTATTGACGCTAAGGGGGCGGAATCTCATCGCAGCGTCTCCAGTGTGCCTTTACGCTGGATCGCTCATCCCAAACGAAATGCTTACTCACTGCCCTGCCGACGCGCGCATCCTGAATACGGCGCCGATGTCGCTCGACGAAATCATAACTGAAATCGCCAAGGCTCATGAGGCCGACCAGGATGTCGCGCGGCTGCATTCGGGCGACCTTTCGATCTGGTCGGCATTGGGCGAGCAGCTTCGGAGTCTCACCGCGCTCGGAATCCCCTTCGATGTAACTCCCGGCGTGCCAGCTTTCGCAGCGGCGGCCGCGGTGCTCGAAGCAGAGTTGACGCTGCCCGGACTATCCCAGTCCGTTGTGCTGACACGAACTTCGGGACGAGCTACCGCCATGCCTCATGGCGAAACGCTTAAGAACTTCGCTTCCACCGGTGCTGTTCTAGCAATTCACTTGTCGATCCATGCATTGGACCAAGTTGTCGGCGAGCTTCTTCCGCAGTACGGCGCGGATTGCCCCGTTGCCATAGTTTGGCGTGCTAGCTGGCCAGATCAACGGATCGTGCGGGCAACGCTCAGCACCATTGCGGCGGCCGTCGGTGATGGAATGGAACGCACCGCCGTTATCCTTGTCGGGCCCACGCTTGGAGCTGAGAATTTTTCCGAAAGCCGGCTCTATGCCGACGACTACGATCGCCGCTTTCGTCCTCGTGGTACGAGCCCCCGATTCCCGGAGGGCAAATGACCTCGCTGGAAACAAGCTCTCCGGTGCCTCCAGGGCTCGTCATCTCAGCCGCCGCCTCCGGCGCTGGCAAGACGACGGTGACACTTGGACTTGCCCGTGCGATGCGCGATCTTAATCTGACCGTTCAGCCTTTCAAATGTGGACCGGACTACATTGATCCGGCACTACACACAGCTGCGGCGGGACGGACCTCCATCAACCTCGACAGCTGGGCGATGGCGCCGGGTGCAATCTCTGCATTGACCAGCTGTTCTGCCGGCGCCGACATCACGCTTGCCGAAGGCGCCATGGGCCTCTTCGATGGCGTCGCAAAGACCGGGCAAACTGGGTGCGGGGCAAGCGCTGACATCGCGGCACTGATGGGCTGGCCGGTGGTTCTCGTAATCGACGCTTCTGGTCAGGCACAGACGGCCGCGGCAGTCGCACAAGGACTGGCAAACTTTCGAGAGGGCGTGCAGGTTGCCGGCGTGGTGCTCAACAAGGTGGCCAGCCCGCGTCATGAAGCACTCGTGCGCGCAGGTTTCGATTCCGCTGGTATTGCGGTTTTCGGCGCGCTACCGCGTCGAACTTCGATTGCCATGCCTGAACGACATCTTGGCCTAGTGCAGGCTGAAGAACAGGCTGGTCTTGAAGAGACATTAAGCCTAGCTGGACGTTTCGCCGCCGCTCATGTGGATATTGACGCGTTAGTCTCAGCGGCCGCTTATGGTCAACCGCCGCCAGCAGTTCTCCATCGCAGGCGTCCTCCAGGCTCCCGCATCGCACTTGCACGCGACCAGGCATTCTCGTTCGTTTATCCACATATTCTGGAAGGTTGGCGCGGAGCTGGCGCCGAAATACTGCCTTTTTCACCGCTTGCCGATGAAGCGCCCGATCCATCCGCTGACGTCTACTGGCTTCCCGGTGGCTATCCGGAACTCCACGCCGGCCAGCTTAGCGCTGCTGAGGTTTTCCGAAAGGGTCTCAGGGCGTTTGCTGAAAAGCGGCCGGTTCATGGGGAGTGTGGTGGGTACATGGCGCTCGGCGAAAGCCTCGTAGACGCCGATGGAACAAATCACCAAATGGTTGGCCTGCTCGGCCTTGTCACGTCTTTTACGAAACGCAAGCTGCATCTCGGATACCGCCATTGTGAACTACTGGCGCCGGTCCCCGGCCTTGCTGCAGGGAATAGTCTACGCGGACACGAGTTTCACTATGCCTCGATCCTCGCTCAGCCTGATGCGCCCCTAGCGCGCGTCCGCGATGCATCCGCAAACGAAGTTGCCGAAACCGGAGCCTGTCGAGATCGTGTCAGCGGTACGTTTTTCCATTTTATCGCGGAGGCGGAATGAACGGCTTCGTCTCATTCGTTTCTTCCGGGCCAGGCGACCCAGAGCTCCTGACACTGAAAGCGGTTGATCGCCTGCGTTCAGCGGACGCAGTGTTGTTCGACGATCTGTCATCAGGGCCGATACTCGCGCATGCGCGGCCAGGTGCGGATCTTGTCGGTGTCGGCAAGCGTGCTGGACGCGTCTCCCCCAGACAGTCTCACGTCAGCCGTCTTCTGGTCGACTACGCAAAGGCTGGGCAACGCATTGTAAGGCTCAAATCAGGTGACGCTGGCATATTCGGGCGATTGGAAGAGGAAGTTATCGCGGTACGTGCCGCCGGCATAAGTTACGAAATCATTCCTGGGGTAACATCTCCATGCGCAGCGGCAGCAGCGGCTGGCATTCCATTGACCCGCCGACAAACGGCGCAAAGAGTGCAGTTCGTAACTGGGGCCGATGTTACGGGTGGCCTGCCTTCAGGGTATAACTTGGCGGCACTTGCCGATCCTACCGCGACTACCGTCGTTTTTATGGGCCGACGAACTTTTCCCCAGCTGGCGCGCACACTGATCGCCCACGGTCTTCCGCCGACCACACCGACGCTTCTCGCGGAAGCTGTGGGACACTCCGATCAGAAACTAACCCGGGGCAATCTTGAGGGGTTGGCGGCTGAACTCAGCACCGGGACCAGTGTGGCGCCAGTGCTGATACTGTATGGCCCACTCGCCAACGTAGCCGATGATACGGCTTGACGTTGCCCTGGTCGTCGCGTCTATGTGACAGGGTGAAAGGTGGCCCATAAAACGCAAAGCGTTGGGTCTTAATCTGGGAATGGGGATGGGCGGACCAAATTGCGGCGCCCGCAGCCCCAGCCGCCCCCGCGACTGTAAGCGGCGAGCGCATCTCCATGTATTGCCACTGGTTTTACGCCGGGAAGGCTGGAGAAGCGCACCGACCCGCAAGCCAGGAGACCGGCCCGTCACACAATCGCAACCGCCGTCGGGTGTGACGGCACGGAGGACGATAAATGCATATTGAGCCTGGACTGGTCGACGGCGCCAAGATTGTGTTGAGCTACGCGACGGCAACGGCGGCAGGTGGTTACGCCTTAAAGCTTGCCTGGGATGAGTCGCGCAGTAACGGCATTCCTTCACTTGCCGCACGGACATTGGCAGCATCGGCCCTCGTCTTCTGCTTCTTCGAGGTGTTGCCACATTATCCTGTGGGCGTTTCAGAGGTTCACTTCATCCTCGGCTCGACACTATTGCTGCTTTTCGGTGCGGCGCCCGCGGCGATCGGGCTGGTGGTTGGTCTACTCATCCAAGGGCTGCTTTTTTCCCCCTTCGACCTGCCGCAGTACGGCATGAACATAACGACACTGTTGGTGCCACTGTTCGCCATCAAGGCGCTGGCTGATCGGATCATTCCACCGAAGACCCCGTACGTCGATGTCAAGTACTCCCAGGCGCTCGCGCTCTCCACCACGTACCAGGGCGGAGTTGTGATCTGGGTTGCGATATGGGCGCTCTATGGAGCAGGCTTCGCCGCTGAGAACGTTTCCTCCATCGTGCACTTCGGTGCTGCCTATATGTTGGTAATCATTGTCGAACCATTGGCCGATCTGGCCGTGCTCGGCATTGCAAAGATACTGCACGGCCGGCACGGAACCGGACTGTTCACGCCTCGGCTGCACAACGCCGCGGCATGATTGCCAGAACTTGCGAAAGCGGCCTCCTCGGAGGCCGCTGTTGTCTCTCGGAAATCGCATGATCGAAGTTCTGTTGATCGGTATCGGCACGGGGCATCCCGATCATTTGACGCTTGAGGCTGTAAAGGCACTCAAGACAGCGGACATCGTACTGATCCCGCTCAAGGGCACGGAAAAATCAGAACTCGCGGACGTGCGGCGTCGCTTGGTTGGAGAGATAGTCGACGATCCTGGCGTTCGACTGGTCGAATTTGAAATGCCGCAACGTGACGTGGTAGACCCTGATTATTTGGCCGGTGTTGAGGACTGGCACAGGCATGTTGCCGCAACTTGGAAACGGGAGATCAGTACGCAAGTCGGTTCTGACGGTCGTGTAGCGCTTCTCGTGTGGGGTGATCCATCACTTTACGATAGTACACTGCGGATTGCCGCGCAGCTCACGCAAAGCCTGCCGCTCAAGGTTCGCGTCATTCCCGGGATCACATCAATTCAGGCGCTGACCGCAGCCCACTCTATCCCTCTTAATGAAATCGGCGCGAGCGTCCTGATCACCACTGGCCGTCGCGTTCGTGATCAGGGCTGGCCACCGGATATCAACACGATGGTTGTGATGCTCGATGGCAGCCTGTCATTCAAGGGTCTGGAGACCGATGGCGTAGAAATCTGGTGGGGTGCCTATCTTGGTCTGCCAGAAGAAATCACCATCTCGGGTCCCCTCGGAGAAACCGGTCCAAAGATCATCGCGGCACGCTCAGAAGCACGTGCGCGAAACGGTTGGATCATGGACATCTATATTCTTCGACGCACAGCTCCGATGCATGAGGGTGTTTGATCTTGGAGACCAAAGCGGCTCAATGAAGGTCTAGCCGGATGCTGCAGATTGCCGGTTGGGCCATTGCTGCGCCCACGGCATAACCGAGACATTTAGTAGCGGGCCGATCGGCATTGGGAAACGGCTGCTGGGGGTTGACGCTGAGGCACTGAATCCCTTCTGTGCACAGGCAAGGCCAGTTTTGACCGCAAATTTGTGGCGGTGTTGATAGCGACATACCAGGAAACTCGATATGAGCGGCAACGACACTTTCAACCGCAACATCAAAATCGCCCCGTCGATTCTATCAGCCGACTTCGCCAACTTTGGAGCGGAAGTTGAAGCGATCGAAAGCCAAGGATGCGACTGGGTCCACGTCGATATCATGGACGGGCATTTCGTTCCCAACATCACGTTCGGGCCACAGACCTGCAAGGCGGTCCGCCCGCACGTTAAAACGGTGATGGATGTGCACTTGATGATCGCTCCGGTCGATCCGTATATCTCCGCGTTCGCGGAAGCCGGAGCAGATATACTTACCGCGCACGTCGAGGCCGGTCCGCACCTCGATCGGACCTTGCAGGCAATCCGGGCGGCCGGTTGCAAGGCAGGCGTCGCGCTCAATCCTGCAACACCGGCTGAATCCATCGAATGCGTTCTCGAGCGAATCGATCTTGTGTGCGTTATGACCGTGAATCCCGGGTTTGGCGGGCAGAGTTTCATCGAGGGCATGGTGCCGAAAGTCGAGCGCCTGCGAGAGATGATCGGAGACCGGCCGATCCACATTGAAATCGACGGTGGTGTGACGCCCGAGACAGCCCCGCTGGTCGCCGCTGCCGGTGCCGACGTGTTGGTCGCAGGCTCCGGTGTTTTCAAG
>DAOUZE010000323.1 GCA_030665765.1 Filomicrobium sp. | reverse complement strand
ATTAGTTGAACTGGCTCGACGATTTCTGGAACTCTTAGAATCCCGCATTGCTCAGCGGCTTCGACAGCGTTGGCGCGCATCCTATCCAGGTTCACGCGGTCAGCGACGGTGTGTCGCGTGAATATAGGCTGCAAGCGCGCCACCCCCATCTCGGTGGCCTTTTGGACCATGTAATCGAGGCGCGCACGCTTTAACGGCGCGAAAAGATAGACGAGGTCGGGTCCACTTTCTTGAGCGCGCGTTTGCTGTTCGGCGATCAGCCGGCAGCGCCGCTTCGCCACATCACTAAGGCGCCCGCGCCACTCACCGTCGCGGCCGTTGAAGATCAGGATTGTATCATTGGTCCTAAGGCGAAGGACGTTGAGCAAGTAGTGGGCTTGCTCGCTAGTGCAGACGACTGAGGTGTTCGCGCCTAGCGGTACGTCGACAAAAAGCCGCTCAGCATTGAAATCGTGGATCGGCATGATCCTCGTGTTATCCATCCTCTTTAGAATTGCAAGCTTCAGCCGGCGGAGGTTTGGGCATGGGCACCTATTCAACGAATGAGCCAATACAGGGCGATGGGGTCGTTGTCGACGCTGCCCAGGGTAACTGGGTTGACACTTGCGCGCCGCATTCCTGGCGGCCCTATTTGCGGCTTGCCCGAGCTGACAGGCCAATTGGCGTTTGGCTTTTGCTGTTCCCATGCTGGTGGTCACTCACCCTCGGCCTCATGCAGAAGGCGCAGGGGGCCGGTTTAATGGCGAGCGATCTGTGGACTGGCATCTGGTCTTCCATCTTGTTTGCGATTGGCGCTTTCGTCATGCGGGGCGCGGGCTGCGCTTACAACGACTACGTCGACCGCGACTATGACGCCAAGGTTGCCCGAACACGCTCGCGGCCAATCCCTTCCGGGCAGGTAAGACCCAAGGCTGCGCTGGCTTTTGTCGTCTTGTTGTCGCTCGTCGGACTTGCTGTGTTAGTGCAGTTCAACATGTACACAATTTGGCTTGGCATCGCTTCGCTCGGGCTGGTGGCGATCTATCCGTTCATGAAACGCTTCACCTATTGGCCTCAGTTTATCCTCGGATTGGCGTTCAATTGGGGCGCACTGGTGGGTTGGGCTGCCGTTCATGCCGGGTTGGGGGCCGCACCGGCTCTGCTCTATGCAGGATGCGTACTGTGGACCATCGCCTACGACACGATCTACGCGCATCAAGATAAGGAAGACGATCTATCGCTCGGGCTGAAGTCGACCGCCATCCGATTTGGAGACCAGACCAAACCGTGGCTAGCTGGACTGTTCGCAGGCGCGGTGGCGCTTTGGGCGGGCGCGGCGGTTCTGGCTTCGGCGGTGTTTTTTACATATCTCGCGCTTGTAGTCATTGCCGCGCAGTTTTCTTGGCAGGTAACGACGTTGAGGATCGTCGATGGCGACAACTGCCTGTCGCGGTTCAAATCGAACAAATGGATCGGTTGGGCACTACTTGCCGGCCTTTGCGCCGACCTGAGCGTGCGCGGAAGCCTTGGTCCTGCATGATCTTGGCCGGCTTTAAAATAGCGTACGACACGGGAGAGGGGCAACCCTTGTCGTTGCATTTACCTGCCTGTTGAGACCGTCGGCGGCTTCATGGAACCGCTTTCTTGGAGCGTTTCATAAACTTTACTGACGATAGCTTTTGCTAAGTTTATCAACTCGCCCAAAGGGTCCCTACACTTGCATCGATTTGAGCCAAAACTTGTGTTTTACAGGTGTTAGCAAGAAAGATTTCGATGCTTGCCCAATCGCCCCGTGTCGTGCAGGAAATGAGGCAACCGCGCTGCAGCATGCTCCGCAGTCGAATATTCCTTTCTGAAGAAATTAAGAGGCCCTCTTCATGAGCCAGCAGACAAAAACCGGCGGCAAACAACTTCTTCACCTGGTATTTGGAGGTGAGCTAAAAGATCTCGACGCGGTCGAGTTCAAGGATCTCGACAAACTCGATATCATCGGTATCTATCCAAATTACGAGGAAGCCAATACGGCCTGGAAGGCGGCCGCCCAGCGCTCCGTCGACAATGCCCATATGCGTTACTTCGTCGTCCACATGCATCGCCTCATGGAGCCAGAACCAACACCGGATGAGGACGACAAATAGAGAGCCGCCCCGCCGCCGCTTCGAAAAGATAACGGGAAGAATGAGCGAGCATTGAACGATTCCCACAAACAAGCTCAAGCCACATCGCAATCAGCCAACTCAGCGCCACGGTCCGAGCCGGATCCGAAGGTCAAGGTAGAGGCCTTTGACGAGCAGTCCCGTCGACTGTTTTGGCGCTTTGCGCAAGACTGGATCGTGCCTAGATGGCGGCAGATGCTGTGGGCGTTGCTGTTGATGACGTGCCTGGCTGCTGTGACCGGCGGGTATCCGATGATCATCAAGGCGTCGTTCGACACTCTGATGGCCGATGATGGGGCCAACCTGTTGTTCGTGCTGGGCGCGATCATCACCATCACCATGCTGCGGAGCATCTTTCTCTACCTGCAGACGGTGGCGACACAGCGTATCGTTACGAGGATGTCGACGGACATCCAGAAGGATGCTTTCACGCACCTTATAAATGCGGACTTCGCCAGGATGACCAGGGAAACGCCTGGGCGGCTGCTGTCGCGGCTTACCAACGACATCAATTTTCTCCAACAGGCCGTGCAGGCAAGCCTCAACACGGCCGTTCGAGATACGCTGATGGTGATCGCGCTGGTCGCCTCGATGATCTACCTCGATCCGCTGATGTCGTTGTTTGTTCTCGGCGTTTATCCGATCGCGGCACTACCCATTGCCGTGATTTCCGAGCGCTTGCGCAAGGTGGCAAAAAGGACCCAGACGGAGTTGGGTGACATGACGTCACTGCTCGCCGAGAACTTGGGCGCTTCGCGGCTGATCAAGACCTATCGTCTCGAAGACTATGCCTCGGAAAGGGTGCATGGAAGCTTTGAACAAGTCTTCAACCTGAAAATGAAGGCCGTTCGCAACCGAGCACGGCTTGATCCAGTGCTGGAGGCGCTTGGCGGATTCGCAGTCGCGGGCGTGATTGCGTTTGCTTATTGGCGGATTGTCAGCGGTATATCGACGGTTGGCGACTTCATGGGTTTCGTGACCGCGCTACTTATGGCGGCCCAACCGATCCGGGCTCTAGGCAATCTCACTGGCCGCATCCAGGAGGGCCTGGCAGCGGCGGAACGCCTCTATGGTCTGCTCGATGAAAAGCCAAGCATCGTAGATGCTCCAGATGCGAAATCCTTGGCGATCACGACCGGCACGATCAGCTTTGAGGATGTTTCGTTCGGTTACGAGCAATCGTCCGAGCAAAGGGCGATTGAGGATTTCACTCTGCAGGTACGCGGTGGCACCACGGTCGCTCTGGTGGGCCGGTCGGGAGCCGGCAAGTCGACGGTCATCAATCTGGTGCCGCGGTTGTTCGACGTGACACTGGGACAGATCAGTATCGATGGTCAGGATATCCGGTCTGTGACGTTGCAATCATTGCGCAGCTCGATCGCTCTTGTCAGCCAAGACATCACGATGTTTGACGATACGATACGCGCCAACATCGCGCTCGGCCGGCTTGATGCTAGCGAGGATGAAATTATCGCCGCCGCCCGTGATGCTGCCGCACACGAATTCATCTTGGCCCAGCCGAATGGGTACGACACGATGATCGGTGCCAGCGGCCTTCGGCTATCGGGCGGGCAGCGGCAGCGCATCGCCTTGGCACGAGCAATTTTAAAGGATGCTCCAATTCTGCTGCTCGACGAAGCGACGAGCGCGTTGGACACGCAATCGGAGCAGCTTGTGCAAACCGCCTTGGCACGTTTCACGGAGAATAGGACGACGCTGGTTATCGCGCACCGTCTGTCAACGGTGCAGAACGCCGATCTTATCTGCGTTATGGAGGACGGCCGCATCATCGAAACAGGCCGCCACAGCGACCTCATCAGTCGCGAAGGGCCGTATGCCCAGTTGGCTCAAGCGCAGCTAATGAGCGAACCTGATCGGATGTCGGATAAAGACGATAGCGCGGTCGCAAGTCGGGAATGATACCGTCGCCAGGCTGGAGATGCGATCCGTCGGCGGTTACTCTCGCTGCAAAACGGAATCCACAAAACGGTTTGCCCAGCCGTTCGACTTGAAGGCTTCGGTAACTTCGTCCGGGTCATAACGCGTTTCGACCCAGTCCATGAAAG
>DAOUZE010000469.1 GCA_030665765.1 Filomicrobium sp. | reverse complement strand
TCGGCGAACTCGACGACCGCGATGCCGTCGGCAAGCTCCAGCGCCATCTCAAAGCTGTCCGCCAGGCGTGCAGCCGAATCCGGGCGCACGACGATGCGATCGACGACAACGTCGATGTCGTGTTTGTACTTCTTGTCGAGGGCCGGGGCGTCGGGGATTTCATGAAGCGTGCCGTCAATCTTGACGCGCTGGAAACCCTTCTTCTGCAACTCCGCCAATTCTTTCTTGTATTCGCCCTTCCGCCCGCGCACGACGGGCGCCATCAGATAGAGCCGCGTACCTCCCTTTAGCGCCAGGACGCGGTCGACCATCTGCGTTACCGTCTGGCTTTCGATCGGCATACCCGTCGCCGGTGAATGTGGCACCCCAACGCGGGCGAACAACAAGCGCAGATAGTCATAGATTTCGGTAACCGTGCCGACGGTCGAACGTGGGTTTTTCGATGTTGTCTTTTGCTCGATGGAGATCGCCGGCGATAGCCCGTCGATATGATCAACATCGGGCTTTTGCATCATCTGCAGAAACTGGCGCGCGTAGGCCGACAGGCTTTCGACGTATCGCCGCTGCCCTTCGGCATAGATGGTGTCGAAAGCCAGCGACGACTTGCCTGAGCCGGACAGCCCTGTGAACACGACCAGAGCATCGCGTGGAATCTCTAGGTCGACGTTCTTGAGATTGTGCTCGCGCGCGCCGCGCACGTGGATGATACCGGGCTTCGGCTGATCGGCCGCGAGCTGTTTACGCTTCACAAACTTTGCCATGGCTTCTCGTTACTCGAACGGACTGCCGACGGCAACGAGGTCGATCAGGTTGTCACAGCGAAACTGTCCAGTGCCGAATGGGCAGATCCGACGTCCTACCTCTGGAAATCAAAGCGGTAGCTTAGGCCAACAATCGCGGAGAACTGATCCTTTGTCTCGATGACCGGGCTGTCCGCCGCATCCTTCAGTAGGCGCGCATACTTGCCACCGGCCCGCAATTTCCAGCGGTCCGTCAAATCGATTACGGTGGCGAGCCCGAAGTGGACGTCTTTGATCCCGGAGCCGGCGTCATACACCGGCAACCCGGCGATGGAATTGCTCGCCTGCACTGCGTTTACACCGAAATAGGAGTCCATGTAGTTGTCATCGGCGAACGTCGTGCCAACCCGTGCCACGCCCTTCACACCCGGTGCGATGTAGCTTTCCACTTCCGCGCCCGCACGGATCTGATACCCGTCATCATTGCCGGTAACGATTTGGTGGTAGGAAACGTCAAACATGACGATGCCGAGCCGGTATCCGGCGTAGGCACCTAGAACCAGGCCGTCGTCGACTTTACCAAGCCCGAGAAGCTTGTCTCCATCGTCTTCATCACGGCCAAAAACGTAACCGGCCAGCGGACCGATTTCAAAGCCGCCGGCATCAAAAGCCCGAATGCGGACATCATCGATGCCGCGGAATTTCACACGGCCCGCAAACGCGCTGGCGTCACCCCCGAGCTTTGGCAGAATGAGCGGGAAGCCATAGGCCTCATACTCTTTAGAGCCTTCGTACTTCGGCCGGATGCCGACGCTGCCGCCGACTCCGATGCTGTACGTGGTAGTAGCAACGCCATCTTGGGCGTTAGCCGCCGGTGATTCGAATACGAGGGCTGCGAATGGAAGTAGAGCAAATACCGCGCGCCCGGTGCGGAGCCAGCAAATCATGTGACCTCACTAAAATCTTTCATAGCCTATTCAATAACAGCGAACGTCAGTCCTGAGTTAACAGATTGCCGCGATGGCCATTCACGACGGCAATATCCAGCCGGGGTGTTGCCGATTTGCGTTCGATTGATGAAGAATTGTGCAGGTTCTCTGAAGTTGGCTGTTGATGGCTTGGGGATAGCCGGAACCGTCCTTGATCCGCTCCCTCAGCTGCACGCCCCGGGAAAACGATCGGACCAGTCGGCAAGCCGGCTGGTCCCTCAAGCGGATGCACGGCGGCTTAGAGCACGCGCAGATAGGTTGGCCAGCCCGTTTTCACAGGCCGATCCCGCTGCGTATCTTCGGCCGCCCTGAGCTGCCTCAGGAGCTCACTTTGACATACGATCCTGGTGCATCCTCAAGGGTTCCAAGAACCTTGCCCGGGTCCCGCGGAGGGACGTTGTCGCCGGACTGGTTGGACAACCACTCGATCCAATAGGGCCACCAAGACCCCGGCGTTTCGCGCGCCATTCCGATCCAGTCTTCAAGCGTCTCCGCCGCCGCCTTCGAAGCCGTCCAGTATTGATATTTTATCTTCGATGGAGGGTTTACGACACCAGCGATGTGGCCCGACGCGGCAAGCACCAATTCGACAGGGCCGCCGAACAACTGCGCGCCGATGAACACCGATTTCGCTGGCGCGATGTGGTCTTCCTTTGTGGCCAGGTCGAAGACCGGAATCTTAATGTCGCTGAGGCAGACCTTCTCCCCACTGATCTCCAGCTCGCCCTTGGCGAGTTTGTTCTCCTGGTAGAACTCGCGCAAGTAGTAGCGATGATTGGCCGCCGGCATGCGCGTGGAATCCTGGTTCCAATAGAGCAGGTCGAAT
>DAOUZE010000153.1 GCA_030665765.1 Filomicrobium sp. | reverse complement strand
ACTGGTCGGATGAGCAGATCCAATACGCGAACTTACTGCACGCTTTCGTGGTGTCGTATATGTCGGGTAAAGTGGAGCTGCGCTACGTCGATGGCGGCCAGAAGGAAGTGAAAGTTGCTGAAACAGCCCCGGAAAAAGTGCTTGAACCGAAAAAGTGCTCTCCCGAACAGCGCAAGTCTGTGGATGAGAGAATCTATGCCTACTACAAGAGCACCCCGGGCCTGAAGGAAGGCGACGTGCAGAACAAGATCAAATAGACGTCGATTGATTCTGAATTATTGCCAGCACAGTTGACCTCACGGTCGTGTGAGCATAAACATGCCTATCTTGACAAGGCCCCGGTTCGGGGCCTTCGTTTTTGCGCACCCGTGGCAGTCTGATGAGATTTTTCAAGCGTTCCGGTGGGGCCTTTATCTCTTAGTCTGCCTGTCGGCGCCGCTGTTTCCGTAAGGGAATGCGGGCAGAGGAGGGGGCGCTCCAGATACAACTCATGCAACTTGGAGTGCCAGAAGAATGACCAAGCGCATCCGCGCCAAGCATAAAATCGATCGCCGTATGGGCGAGAATGTTTGGGGCAGGCCGAAAAGCCCAGTTAACAAACGTGAATCCAAGCCCGGACAGCATGGCGACCGGCGCAGCGGCAAGCTTTCAGACTTCGGCCTGCAGCTGCGCGCCAAGCAGAAGCTCAAAGGCTACTACGGGAACATCACAGAAAAACAGTTCCTCAGAGTTTACAAGGAAGCCTCGCGGCTGAAGGGTTCGACGTCCGAGCATATCATCGGGCTGTTGGAACGGCGCCTCGATGCTGTCGTCTACCGTGCCAAGTTCGTACCGACGGTGTTCGCCGCGCGTCAGTTCGTTAGCCATGGTCATGTGGCTGTCAACGGCCGCCGCGTGACCATTCCAAGCTACCGTGTGCGCATTGGCGATGTGATCGAGCTGCGTGAAAAGGGCAAGCAAATGGCGCTTGTCATTGAGGCCACGCAAAGCGGAGAGCGGGACGTTCCGGACTATCTGGAAGTCGACCACGCGAAGATGACGGTTAATCTGGTTCGCATTCCTGAGCTGAGCGAGGTGCCATATCCGGTGCAAATGGAACCGAATCTAGTGGTCGAATTTTACTCGCGTTGATCAGGAAACCTGTCGTTGCGGCTGTATTGCCGCAGTACGCTTAAACAAAAGACCGGTCGTTCGACCGGTCTTTTGTTTTTGGCGGGAGCGGCATATCCGTTACTTGGGAAGCAGTCGGCGCTTTGTCAGTTTTCGCCGAACGGGCTTGTGAAGGGGCTGAAGGACCAACTTTGTTTGGCTCTCTTCTTCTTTTTATACTTGTACTTCTTCTTCTTCGGAGCTGCGAAGAAAAAGCCGGGACCACCGAGAGCATATTGGTTGTCCTGGAAGTAGTTTGCGGCGTATGAATTGCGTCGCCCGCGGCGATTGTAGCGCGGACGTGCTTCCTCGAGCCGGGCGATTTCTTCGTTATGGATGCGGGCTGGATCGCTCTTTGCAATCACCTGGAGTGATTTGCCAGCGAGTCCCTGCTTAAGTCGGCGATCGTGTCCATAGATATCATCCAAGATATCAAGTTTGCCGTTCTTGTCGGCAATGACCGTGAAGTAGGTATTGTGGACGCCAACTTTCGCATGGAGATCAATGCGGTTGTTCTCCTTCGCCCGGCGCCGGAGATGGTCGGAAACTTTCTGCTGAGACCAGTTTGAGGTTTCGCCGAGTACGACTTCGGCCAACCGTACCGGATTGCGGACACGGATGCAGCCATGGCTAAACGTGCGCGTGCTGCTCTTGAACAGGTGCTTGCTGGGTGTGTCGTGCATGTAAACGGCGTGGTGGTTCGGGAACATGAACTTGACGCGGCCGAGCGGGTTGGAGCTGCCGGCTCCCATTACGATGGGGATCGATTTGATGTCGGTACGGCTCCAGTCGTAACGGTGGGGTGGGACGACTTTATTCTCGTACTGGATGCGCATGCCTCGCCGGCGGAGTACGTCCAGGTCGCCGCCCGCCAAACGAGGTAGAAGGTCCTTGATCTTGATCGAATTCGGTATGCCCCACTGGGGTTTGAAGACAACGTGAGTCATCGTGTCTGAGAACACCGGCGTCTGGGTGTTTGTCTTGCCGATGATGATGCGTTCTTCGTGGATGACCTGGTCGTTCTTGACCACCTGCGTGCGGAAGGAAGGCAGGTTGTTCCATATATGGATATCGCCCAATTCACGCGGAAGCCATCGCCACTTCTCCATGTTGGCGACGATGTCGGCGAGCGAAACGTTGACCCTTCTTTTCGCGCGTTTGCCGCGAACGGTGTTGTTGAGGGCACTGCGAACCTTGTCATCATAAACACGCTTGCGACGCCAACCCTGTGTGCGCATGAAGCGGTTGACCGCTTTCTCCAGCCGCCGGTCGTAGAGGTCCTGATCGTCGATGGAAGAAGCGGGAACCTTGAGGCGTTTTCTCAAAAGTGCGATCTGCGGGTGGCGCTGGCCACGGCGGAGGCTTGGTCCGTATTCCAGGATGATGGGTTTCGGGCCCTTTCGGACGGCTGCGAGCGGCCCGAAGCGATCGGGGAATTTGCGACGCAGGTAGACTTCGCGCAGTTGCTTGAAGCCAGCATGCTGGGGATGCTGAGCCGCAAGAAGCTCTGCGGGATATTTAGACGTTGCGATCCGCGGCAGCAGGTCGACGTTGTCGGCTTGGTTCGAAGCCCGCTCGTACCATAGGCTCATCTCAGTTGGGCCGAAGCGGCCGCGGCGAGCATGATCGATGTACTTCAGCAAGTTCAGCGAGAAGTTCAGTTCAAACCGGATCTTTTCACGTTCGTCGATGAAGTCCGTCGGCAAGTTGAAGCGATAGTCGGCCGGTCGCAGGCCCCATTCGTCGGCGCGAGCGAGATGGCGCATCAGGTTCTTGGCTTGTGGCGAAGGTGCATTTTCCTGGACCCAAAGCGGCTGGCCTAGATGTGATGCGTAGATCGTACCTAGTTCGTCGAGCCAGCGCGATGTCGTTTCATCGGGGCGGCGGGTCTTGCGGGCCGTTACTTCCCGCAGTATGCCGACCTGCAGATCGTCGCTGGCTTTCCAGGCCGTCTGTTGATTGTTGGAAATGGCAGAATCCGCGCGAGCATTGGCCGTTAACGTTTCATTTGCATTTGCTGCCGTTAAGCCTGCCAATACTGCCGCTACTGTCACTATAGAATTGGAAGTGCGCATGCCACCTACTCTTGCCATCCTCAGACCCGTAAGACTTGCAGTTTCAGAACTACCCTGACAAGCGGCGCACGGAGAAAAGTCGCTAACGCCAGCAGGAAATAGTTGTTCGATCATGTTACAGATACACGTGAATTCTTAACCAGACGGAATCTAATTCTGATCTTGCGAGCGTAACACCTTTTTTTGTAAGCACGTTTAAGGTTGTTCCAGTTCGATATTCTGCCCAAGTCTGCCCGCTGAGTCCTGGATGTATTGCCAGGCGACACGGCCCGACCGAGCGCCCCTGGTCATGGCCCATTCGAGCGCTTCGCGGCGCAGATCCTCTTCCGCGATCTCAAGGCCAAGATGGCTGGCATAGCCGTTCACCATTTCCAAGTATTGATCCTGGCTGGCATTATGGAAGCCAAGCCAAAGACCGAATCGATCCGATAGAGACACTTTTTCCTCGACCGCTTCGGACGGGTTTATGGCGGTGGAGCGCTCATTTTCGATCATATCGCGAGGCATCAGGTGCCGGCGATTTGAGGTAGCATAGAAGATAACGTTGTCGGGGCGTCCTTCGATGCCACCTTCAAGAACCGCCTTCAGAGATTTGTAGGAGGTGTCGTCCCGGTCGAAGGAGAGGTCGTCGCAAAAAACGATAAAGCGACCGCAGTCCTGGCGCATGTGGGAAAGGCAACGCGGAAGGGTTTCGATATCCTCGCGGTGGATCTCAATGAGCTTCAAGCCAAGGTTGTTTTCGGCGAGTTTGGCGGCAACCTCAGCGTGACAGGCTTTGACGAGCGAGGATTTGCCCATGCCGCGCGCGCCCCAAAGTAAGGCGTTGTTGGCTGGAAGGCCGGTGGCGAACCGTTCGGTGTTGGCAAGGAGCTGTGTCGCGGAGTGGTCCAGGCCCTTCAGCAGATGCAAAGGCACCCGGTTGACCTTTTTTATCGGTGTAAAGCTTTCTGGGTGAGGGCGCCACACAAATGCTTCGGCGGCTGAGAAGTTCTGCTTGGCGGTCGGCGGCGGGCTGAGGCGCTCGAGAGCCGCGGCAATGCGGGCGAGGTCGGTCTCAAAACTCGGATTGGGCGGCATCTCGCGATCGGGCATGTGTTCTTGATCCTGGTGAAGTCTTCAGCGTGTTGTTGTTGTCTAGTTGTCTGGATTTACTTAGCCCGCGGGTGCAACATCTGGCTAGGGTGCCATCGGATAGGTTTGCCCTGTACGAAGCTTAAACCTCTGACTGCGGCGTCGCCGTTGTTGCAAAGCGGCCCGCGCACTCTATATTCCGGCTCGAAATAACTTGCCTTTGAGGACTAGCGCGGCGGCGCGGTAGATAAGCCGGCTGTCGATCCCGGCACAAAGCCGTTTTATATGCGGCGCCGGCGGTTAGTTGATTCCGTATCAGCGACAAGGACGTGATCAGAAGCGATGTTTATTACCCCCGCATACGCACAAGGTGCTGGCGACCCATTCGGTTCGTTCGGTGTGCTTCTACCTATGCTGCTGATGGTAGTGATCTTTTACCTCCTCTTGATCCGGCCGCAGCAACAGCGCGCCAAGCAGCATCAGGAAATGATCTCGAAGGTGCGGCGCGGAGATACAGTGGTGACTTCGGGTGGCTTTATTGGCCGGGTGACGAAGGTTCCAGACAACACCGACGAGATTGAGGTGGAACTCAGCGACCAAATGAAGGTTCGGGTCCTTCGATCGACGTTGATGGATGTTCGCGTCAAAGGCGAGCCGGTTAAGGATCAGGCGTAAGCCCTCTTGGGCCGTGATTGGGTTGGTCTCTTTGCAAGGAGCCGCCCCAAGGCTTGTTCTTAACAGTTAGAAAACAGCGCAAGACAGAAAAGAGCGTCAGGCTCCATGCTGCATTTCAGCCGTTTCAAGATTGGTTTCGTCGTGCTCGTCTGTTTGATGGGTGCGTTGGCAACTTTGCCGAACCTGCTTTCCCAGGAGACATTGAAATCCTGGCCAAGCTTTCTGCCTCATAAGCAGCTGAGCTTGGGTCTCGACCTCAAGGGGGGGGCGCATCTGCTGCTGCAGATGGATTCCGGTGAGTTGCGCAAAGATTGGCTGAAGTCTCTGCGGGGGGATGTCCGCAAGAAGCTTCGCGATGCCAGGATCCGCTACAAGGGCTTGGGGCAGACGAAGGACTTGGTTCGCGTCAAGCTCGTTGATGAAAGCAAGAAGGAAGACGCCCTCAGAGTGCTGCGGACGATCCCGCAGCCGCTTGGCAATGCTTTCTCCGGCAGTTCCGGATATGACGTTGCGATCGAGGAAGGATTCGACGGCTTTATCAACGTCGAGCCGACGACTGCCGGTATGCAGCAGCGGATCTCGAATGCCGTGACTTCGGCAATTGAGGTGATCCGTAGGCGTATCGACAACATCGGCACAGCCGAACCCAGTATCGTGCGGCAGGGTGTCGATCGCATCCTAGTTCAGTATCCAGGTATAGGGAACACCAAGCGGCTCAAGGAGCTCATCGGTAAAACGGCGCGACTGACGTTCCATGACGTGCACGCGACGACCTCAGGTGACGAAGCCCGGCAAACCCGGATACCGCTCGGTTACGTTATATATCCAGATGCTGACGATCCCGGCTATGAGCACCTCCTCAGAGAAATACCGATCATTTACGGTGAGGACCTGGTCGACGCTCAACCGGGCTTTGATCAAAACACCAATGAGCCGATCATTTCTTTCCGCTTCAATCAGAAAGCAGCGGTGGAGTTCGGTCGTTTCACGGCCCAGAATGTTGGCCGGCCTTTTGCTATCGTGCTCGACAACGGTATCAAGGATGACGGGACGCCTGATATAAAAGTGCTGTCGGCTCCGGTAATCCGGGAACCCATTCTTGGTGGTTCGGGGCAGATCTCGGGGAACTTCTCGGTTCAGTCGGCGAACGATTTGGCAGTTCAGATCCGCTCGGGTGCGCTGCCTGCGACGCTCACGGTCGTCGAGGAACGAACGGTCGGTCCGTCGCTTGGTGCAGATTCGATTGAAGCTGGCGAATGGGCTGCTCTTGTCGGTGGCATCGGTGTCGCCGGCTTCATGATCTTCGCCTACGGGTTGTTCGGTGTGTTCGCCTTGTTTGCGGTTTTCGTCAACCTGCTCTTGATTGTCGGCACCATGTCGATGATCGGTTCGACACTTACGTTGCCTGGGATCGCGGGTCTTATTCTAACGGTGGGTATGGCGGTTGACGCCAACGTTTTGATCTACGAGCGAATCCGTGAAGAGATGCGCAATGGTAAACAGCCGATATCGGCGATCGACGGTGGTTTTTCGCGGGCGTTTGGAACGATTATCGACTCCAACTTAACGACACTGATCGCCGGGATTGTTATGTTTTGGCTTGGCTCCGGGCCGATCCGCGGCTTTGCCGTGACCCTCTCGCTTGGCATCTTTGCGACGATCTTCACTGCGTTTCTCGTTACCCGCCTGATGGTGGCACTGTGGGTGGCGCGGCAGAAGACCCGCAAGATCCCGGCGCCGCTCTAAGCGCATTATAAGGACCCGTCAATGTTCAAGGGTGTCGACTTCTGGCCTCACGACAAGGTCTTCCCGATCATGAAGGTGCGGCGCTCCTTCGTGATTGCTTCGATCGTCGCGTTTACGCTAGCGGTGGCTTTGCTGGCGACGCGCGGGCTTAACTTCGGCATCGATTTCAAAGGCGGATCGCTTTTTGAAATTCAATCGAAGTCAGGTGCGGTCGACATTGGGGAACTGCGGAACAAGCTCAACGGGCTGGGTCTTGGAAGTGTGCAGATCCAGCAGCTGGATGAGCCCACGGACGCGTTGATCCGCTTTGAGGAACAGAAAGCCAAAGACGGTGAAAGCAGCGAGAAGGCTCAGCAGAATGCAGCCGACAAGGTGCAGGAAGCGCTCGGCGGCGATGTGGAAATCCGGCGCACGGAGGTAGTCGGACCGGCTGTTTCGGGAGAGCTTGCCTGGGCCGGGATAACGGCGGTATTGTTCGCAATCCTTGGTATTCTGCTTTACATCTGGTTTCGCTTTGAGTGGCAGTTCGCCATCGCATCAATCGTCGCTCTGGTCCACGACATAACGATTACGCTCGGGGTTTTCAGTATTCTCGGTCTCGACTTCGGATTGAGTGAAGTGGCGGCGTTGCTGACGCTTGCGGGTTATTCGATCAACGATACGGTTGTCGTGTTCGACCGCATTCGCGAGAACCTACGGCGCTACAAAAAAATGGCGCTTGATCAACTGATGAACCTATCGATCAACGAAACGCTGTCGCGCACGGTGCTTACATCTGGAACGACGTTGCTGGCGGTGTTGTCGATCTATGTGTTCGGAACCGAGGTCATCAAGGGCTTCGCGTTTGCGATGCTGTTTGGCATCCTGATTGGGACCTGGTCGTCAATCTTTGTGGCATCTCCGTTCCTTCTCTGGATCGGTGTTAAACGCGATTGGTCGGGTATCGCTAAGAGTGACAAGGCGACAGCTGCGGCGCAGTCGTAACCCGGTAAAGCCGTGCAGTTTGTGCGGCAATTCGCTTCTGGTGAGTGGGTACGATGATGGCCGAGAATGAACGATTCAGCGGAGATGATCCGGCCGCGGCGTTCTTTCCCGGTCAATCAGCCATAGACGCCTATGGAGGCGGCGGTTTCCGATTTGCGGAGATGAGCCATCGGGGGTCGCTTCTTTGTCTTCCAAGCGGGATGCATGGCTGGCCGGTGGCGGAGATGGATGCGGTGACGTTGAAATCGCTGGCCCAAGCCATCGCCGAAGTCGACCAGATAGAGGTCTTGTTGTTGGGGACGGGTTCGTCCCAA
>DAOUZE010000519.1 GCA_030665765.1 Filomicrobium sp. | reverse complement strand
ACGGTCGCGGGGGCGGCTGCGCCTCGGAGCATGAGCCCCTATCGCATTCCCTCTTCGACTGTCATATGACAGAAGCCAGCAATGAGCCTGCATAGAAGCTGATTGTTATCCATTGTCAAGATTTGGGAGGCCCGGCTTGACCGAAGTACCAAATAGCGACGCGCGCCATTCAGCCAAGATGGCCAAGAAGAAAGCAGCACGCGATAAGATCATGGCCGGGAAATCCGGCGATAAGGGCCTTATCATTGTCCATACCGGCGCCGGCAAGGGAAAGTCCTCATCCGGCTTCGGAATGATTTTGCGCTGCATCGCCCACGACATGCCGTGCGCAGTCGTGCAGTTTATCAAGGGCGCATGGGATACGGGTGAGAGACGGCTTCTCACCCAGAATTTCGGAGATCTCTGTCAATTCCACGCGATGGGTGAAGGCTTCACGTGGGAAACGCAGGATCGTCAACGCGATATCGAGGCAGCCCAAGCTGGGTGGGAGAAGGCCAAGGAACTCATTCGGGATACATCGATCCGGTTGGTCCTGCTCGATGAAATAAATATCGCGCTGCGCTACGACTACCTCGACGTTGAAGAAGTGCTGACTTTTCTCCGTGAGGAGAGACCGCCGCTGACCCACGTCGTCCTGACCGGGCGCAATGCGAAGAACGAGCTTATCGAGGCAGCCGACCTTGTAACGGAAATGACGCTCATCAAGCATCCGTTTCGATCTGGGGTGCGCGGCCAACCGGGCGTGGAATTCTGAGCACCACCAAGTTTTTAAACGCAGCCGGTATTTCGAGAGAGACCAAACGGACATACTGAAATTGGCTCGAGCACTGATGATCCAAGGCGCGGGCTCAAATGTGGGCAAGTCGCTTCTCGTTGCCGGGCTCTGTCGGGCCGCGCGTCTGCGCGGGATCACTGTTGCCCCGTTTAAACCGCAGAACATGTCGAACAATGCCGCCGTCACAGCAGACGGCGGTGAGATAGGCCGGGCGCAGGCCTTGCAGGCGCTTGCCGCTGGTCTTGAGCCGCTGACCGACATGAACCCTGTCCTCCTAAAACCTGAGACCGACGTTGGCTCTCAGGTCATCGTGCAGGGACGTCGCATATCAACGCTCAAAGCGCGTGACTACTTGAAGCAGAAGCCACAACTGATGAGCGCTGTGCTGCAGAGTTTTGATCGCCTCAAAGATAAGTTCGAACTAGTTATCGTCGAGGGTGCGGGAAGCCCAGCGGAGGTCAATCTTCGCACTGGCGATATCGCGAACATGGGCTTCGCGGAAAGAACCGGTGTGCCAGTCGTACTCGTTGGCGACATTGACCGCGGTGGTGTCATCGCGCAAATCGTCGGGACGAAAGCCGTTCTAGCTCAAGACGACGCCGACCGGATCCAAGGCTTCATCATCAACAAGTTCCGCGGCGACCCAAGCCTCTTCGACGATGGCTACCAGTTCATCGCCGGGCACACAGGCTGGCGAGGATACGGCGTGTTGCCGTTCTTTGAGCAGGCCTGGAAACTTCCCGCCGAAGATGCATTGGATGTCGAAACATCGCGGTCATCGGGACCAGTTAAGATCGCCTGGCTCGCCCTATCACGTGTCGCCAACTTCGATGATCTCGATCCGTTGAAGCAGGAGCCCGGCATTACCATTGAAATGGTGCCTCCGGGCGAAGCCATCCCAAGTGACGCTCGGCTCGTCGTCATTCCAGGCACCAAGTCGACCCGTGGAGATCTGGCTTTCCTGCGGGCCCAAGGCTGGGACATCGATCTTTTCGCCCATGTCCGACGCGGCGGACGCGTGCTTGGCATATGTGGCGGCTACCAAATGCTCGGGCAGACAA
>DAOUZE010000297.1 GCA_030665765.1 Filomicrobium sp. | reverse complement strand
TGGCGGAGAGACTATAATGACGTCCGACCACACAGCGCACTTGGGTACCAAACCCCGTCAGCGCTGCTGGGTCGCTCACCGGCAACGAGCCCGCCATGAGCGATAGAGCCGGAAAATTCTACCTCCGAATGGTCCAAGAACGGGGTCAAGTTCAAAATAGCCACCTTCGCTAAATCAAAATGGCAACGCAATTAGGGGCAGGCCAAAGGATCAGACAATATGCGTTTGACTATTTTGATTGTATCGATCGTTGCGCTCGCGGTTTTTGTTGCGGGGCCAGGAACTCGTCTAGGGCTTTGGAAATATACAACTGGTCTGGGTCTGATATTTATACCGGCGAAACCACTGGTTCCTTCGATCGCTCTTTCCGGGCCGATTTACATCGCGGCGATCGCGTCAGCGCTGGCATCGATTGCAGCGCTTTTGGCGGCTCGCGGTATGGTCCCGCTGTCTTTTATTGCCACCGCCAGTGTCATCATCGCAGCGATGGTGCCCTTTAAAATGAACAAGGCGATCAAGGCTAATCCGTTCATTCACGATATTACGACTGATTTTGCCAGGCCGCCCCAGATTTTGGCCGCCGCCGGCCTGCCGCGTAGTAATCCCGCATCATATGACGGCGGAGAATTGGTTGAGAGAACGAATGATAAGGTTACGGTCGCTGAGGCGCAGAAAGCGGCCTTTCCTGATATCGGGCCGCTCTATTTGACCATGGAAATCGATGACGCCGTTGCTTTATCGAGGGCAGCGATAGTTGACATGAAAATGGAAATTTTAGCTGACGAGCCGGTTGGCAAAGGTTCTGTCGGCGACCGTCGCATTGAGGCGGTTTACACGTCACGGGGTTTTGGCTTTAAAGACGATTTTATCGTCCGCCTGTCTTCGAGCGAAGACGAACTCGTGAGGGTCGATGTGCGTTCGAAATCGCGCGTTGGAAAATCCGATCTGGGCGATAACGCAGCGCGAGTTCGAGAGTTTCTGGGGAGAATGAAACCCTAGAGTATTTTGAGGCGCCGGGTTTTGCCTCAACGCTTCCTTGTTCCTGTCGATGGCGGATGCGCACCAGCGCATCACCGCATGAGGCCCTTGGGCATGCGCGCACCGGTGCCAGAAACGGTCCAGACAAACGAGACCTAAGTGGCCCAGCTAGGTTTTGTTTTTTCACTTTTTCCAGTTTCGGGTTCAGAAAGTCCGGCGGGATTTTGCCGAGCGGGTTGTAGATCCGGTTGGTGATAGAAAAATCTTCGTCCTGCTTGTCGGTCCGGTCCCGGTCGGTGCCGCAGGCCACTTTGGTGCCAAAAAACATCGAGATTGAGCCATCATTGTTTGGCCGGATATTCTTGTTTTTTAGTATGCTGCGGTCGCTGTGGATCCAGCCCTTGGGCCCATAGACCTGATAGGGCCAGAAACCGACTTTCTTGTAATCGACGTTTGGTCTGGGGATGGTCACCGTGGCGTAACTCTTGCCGAAATTGGTGACGGTCGGCGTGGTGCCAAAGATGGCATTGCGCTCTAGCTGCGCCCCCCCTCCCAGCCAATGGCGGCGTAAAAATTCTGGATGTCGGTCTTGGTCTTGCCCCTTACATTATAACCTTGGCCGGTCCCTGCGCGACGATTTCTGCACGACGCGGCACATAGGCCCCTTTTAGCTCAGCAGCGCTTAAGTTGTGGAAGCCCTCTGGAGTGGCTCAGGAGCACTAGTTGCGACAGGTCAATCTTCGTAGCTTTGGAACGTGCTCAAAATTGCGACAGGAGATCTGGCGCGAGGGGCTTAATGGGGCACATGAGAGACGGTGGTGCTGCGGGGGCGCCACCGTTTTCTTTTTTTATGATGGCTGACGCGAGTCGTTGCGAGCCGGCGACGCTTGAAATTATGACAGCTCTGATCTGGGGTCTCTCGAAAAGAGGATACTGTGCAGATCAGACGAGCTTCAAATCTTCGGCTGTGCGCTGACCGTCGTTGTTGAAGAAGCCCCAGGATTCGCCATTCGAGCCGGCTGAAGGTTGATGCTGCTGCTCGTTGTACGCGTCAGAGCGCGCAACATAATCCAAGGTTGCCGCCTCGGGTTTTGGTGCAGGTAGGCGCCCCAGGTTCCTAGCAAGGTCGACTAGCGATGAGGCGAGGCATTCTCTGCGCTGCATATGAGAGCTGAAGACTTTATCAATCTCATTTTGAAGCTGGTTGTCTGCGTTGATAAGGGCCTGCTCAAGCTCTTTAATCAGCTTCATTTCATCTGACGTAAGCTCGTCCAAACGTCCTTTAAGTTCGACTAGTTGTTTTTCGATCGATGACATTAAATTTCCTAATCGTAGAAGGTTGATTTAAGGCCTTGTTCGACCAATTTTTTTTGATTTATCTCAGAGCTGAAAATACAAAGATTCGCAGTTGCTGCGTTAGTTCTCCCAATAGTTATCCACATGGAATGCTCTCCGAGCGAAACACTCTCTAAGCTTGTCATTTCCGAAAATGCTGACGATGCAACGGCGGCCAGGCTTAAGGCGCAAGGCACAAGGCTTCGCTCCAACTGCGATTGTGACTGATGAGCTGCAGTCCTATAGCGCCGTACTCGGTGCTCCCGGGTTCAAAGGCAAACATATTGCTGGGGGGCGAACTAACAACCGTGCCGAGAATTCACACCTGCCGATTCGACAGAGAGAACGACGGACGCAACATTTCTAATCAGCTGGTTCAGCTCCGAGATTTCTTTTAATACACGCCGCAATCTAAAACACCTTCAACGTCCAGCGTCATCTAAGATCACGTCGGACACTTCGGCAGTTTTGGCCCGAGGCACTGAACACGTGGCAGGTGGTGACCGCGGCGACGTGAGAATGGCACGCATTGCAATCGCTTGCGGCTGACGTGTTAACGTGACAACGCCCTTTAATGAGCGGTTGGGTTGTGGAAGCCCTCTGGAGTGGCGCTGGAGCACAAGTTGTGAATGCGCAATCACCATAGCTTTCTCAAGTGGTCATTAACGCGACGAAAGAACTGGCCCGAAGCGCTATTGGGGGGTGCACGAGAAACGGCGGTGCTGCGTGGCGCCGCCGTTTCCTTTTTGGATCAACTTATTCTGCGAACCAGTATCGAGTGCGTATGCACTGACTAGCTGGTTTCGCTCTAAAAGCTCACTGAGGTTGCCTAGCCTTTGGACATGGCAGAGCGTACTAGGCCGATGATTGCCATCAGAACGCCTCCGCCGACTCCGCCACCGGCAACCTGTGACAAGATGGAGCCAATGTCGACACTCCCACCTGCGGCAACACTACCAGCGTCGACACCCAAAAGAGCTTGGAGAATTTGTCCGCCAAGGCCGCCACCAACAATACCAGCAACCGAATTCCAAAGTGTGCCAAGGCTGATGTTCTTAAACAGAGCGCCTGCAACGTTGCCGCCAACGGCGCCACTGACCAATTGAATGATCAAGGGAATGAGATTTTCCATGATATACTTTCATACTCAACAAAAACACAAAATAGTGGAGGCTAGTCAGCCGTCATACTAGTGCTGTGGACGTCTAATGGGTAGGGCTTATCGCAATTTTTTACGTATCGGTGATGCTGGTGAGATCGTCACAGCTTTTAGTCTTAGACTTTGAGCATGAGGGAAATCTAGTCGAGAGCAGACTGTTCGCCTGCATTCACGCGCTCCCCCCATGGACTGAAATCAGATTTCTCTGCCATCACCGTTTCCTTTGAATTTATGTTTTTTAGATCAATCTCGCCGCGCAGAAACGGGGTGCGGGAGTTGCTTGAGCCAGCACTCAAGGCCAAACCAAGCATGTCGACCTAGTAACTTCCATTACCGCCCCGCCGCGCCGACGTATCAGCCGTGTAAATCACTACGCTGCGGCATTGACCGACGCGGCCAGTAGTTTTCAAACCGCATTGTTGCGACCTATTTTTTGTCTTTGTGATCTTTATCTTTACCCTTCCTAACGCCGCCAGCAACGGCACCTACGGCCGCTCCTGTTATTGCGCTAACCCCAGGTAAGATGGCGCCGGCTGCAGCATCCTTAGCGGCGTCCTTTACGACACAGCCTCCCTTCTTATCGTCGCCGGCGTTCGCTGACGTTGCTGTGATAACTGCGAACGGAAGAATTACGCCTAAGGCCAATACGCGAGCTGCTGCGCCAATCTTCATTCCATATACTCCAACTACTTACGATGATTTATGAATTGCTGGCACACAAAGCCCATGACAGGAGGGGAACGCTCGAAATGACTGCATGTCACCCGACACCGACCGCCAACATGCGCGCATGCAAGCTTTATTTCATTACCGAAGATCCGCGTCGTTGAGCATTGACAAGCCTCAAAGTGTGCTCGTCGCCCTTTTTGGGGCGTCCTGTCAATTGCTCTGTCACGTCCGCTTATTGATGATGTTGTTGCAACAGTCGGGGTCGCGGAAAGTCCTCCATTCGGCAGCAACTTGAGGGCTAGCTTTCGCAAACGGTTTTTCCGGCCGGTCTTTGTTCCTCATGCTGGGATGGGTTGGAAGGTCAGTTTCGCCCAGTCCAGGAAAATTGATGGCCCCTGTTCGGGCCCCAAAAAAGGATCGTCACGTTGTGGGA
>DAOUZE010000108.1 GCA_030665765.1 Filomicrobium sp. | reverse complement strand
GCCAGGCCGAGGCGACACGGAAGAAGCGGCTTGAAGAATTGCTGGCACGCCGCCAGGCGGAGTTCGCGCAAGCCGAATCCGAGCGGCAGTCGCGCGTAGCGGAACAATAGCGGGTGCGGGCTCAGGAAGCGCAACGCCAGGCCGAAGCGACACGGAAGAAGCAGCTGGAAGAATTGCTGGCACTCCGCCAGGCGGAGTTCGCACAAGCCGGAGCCGAGCGGCGGTCGCGCGTTGCGGAGCAAGAGCGCGTGCGGGCTCAGGAAGCGCAACGCCAGGCCGAGGCGACACGGAAGAAGCGGCTTGAAGAATTACTGGCACTCCGCCAGGCGGAGTTCGCGCAAGCCGAATCCGAGCGGCAGTCGCGCGTCGCTGAGCAAGAGCGCGTGCGGTCTCAGGAGGTGCAGCGCCAGGCCGAGGCAACACGGCAGAAGCGGCTTGAAGAATTGCTGGCACGCCGCCAAGCGGAATTCGCGCAAGCCGAAGCGGTCCGGAAAAAGCAACTCGAAGAGGCAAAATCGCGTCGCAAGGCGGCTCTGGCGTTGGCCGCTGCCCGACAGCGTCTGGCCAAGGAAGCTCATGGTGTCGTGAGCCGAAGCAACGACGCCATGAGGTTGGTGAGAGACAAACTCACCGCGTTTGATCGGGACGAAGGCAAGCTGACATCAAGCCTTAAGAACGCGTCCGAAGAAGCCGCGAGCATCTCGCGGATGTTCCAAAAAATCGACCAAGAACTCGGCGCTCTTGAGGGATCCGAAACGGCGAGCTTGGCAACTCTTCAGGAGGGCAGAGATGCGATCCGGGCAATGTCAAATGCACTCGTGCAAGATGCCAACTCACTGGAGCAAGCCTCCGTTGCCATTGAAGCGATTAAGGAAAAGCTCGATCGAATTGAAAATGCCGCGGTCGACCTGCGGGCGCAAAAAACTTCCATTCAGTCTCGCGTAGAACAGCTCGCGGAGATCCGCAAATCTGTTGGTAGAGTCTCCAAGGAGGCCGGCTCCGCGGCTTCGACCGTTCTGGAAAAGACAGAACGGATTAGTTCGATGTTGCGCGAAAGCCGTGGGTCCGGCTCGAATGAGCAAACTTACTCACTCATCGAGACAGAGCTCCAGACAGCGAAGCGGGATCATGATGCAGCTGGGCAGCTTCTCTCTCGATTGACCGCCTCAAAGACAGACCTTAGGGCTCGTATCTCCACTCTTAGCGAGGACGCGTCGAAGCTATCGCGGCAGCATTTTCAGAATCTGGGCGAGCTTCGAACGAGTGAAGGGGACTTGAACGAGTTGTCGAAAGAACTGCGAGCGCAACTTGCAACAAGGACGGAACAAGCCGAATTCAACGGCAAGACGCTCGTTTCTTACCAGCAGCAACCCGCCGTATCGGAACGCCGCTTCTCCAGATTGCGGCTTGATCTTGCTGAGTTGGATAAACGCCTGAGTAATACCCGTGCTGGTGATCGCGCATCCGAAGACACGCTAAAGGCTGCTGGCAGAGAGCTTTCCGAGCAAGCGGCGTCAATGAAGGCTGCGCAAGCTGCTATCGAGGCCGTGAAGGGCAAACTTCGTGACATTGCAAAGACCGCTGACGAGGAAGCGGGATCGACGGTGTTGCTAAGTCCGCGGGCTGTCGACCTCGCATCAACGCAGGTTGAGAAGGATGTTCGAGAGCAACGGGATCAGGCGACGAGTGAGCAGATAGATGCCTTGCTTGCCGAGACCGTCGAGGCGAATAGAGCACTCAATGCGCGTATCCAGAAGGTCGGAGAAATTCAAGCCGGGTTCCAAGAGTTTGTTCTGGAAATTGAAGGAATGAAGCGTCTGGTCGGAGCACGTTTAATCTCCTTGGACGACGTTGAGACGCGAAGTGCCCAACTTGCGAGCCAATATAAAGAGGGCCTTGAGCAAAGTGAAACGTTGGCGCGAGCCCAAACAACCGATCAGGAGAACACCAAGAAGATCCTGACTAGGATTGCCTCCTTGCAGGAGAGACTTCCGCTTCTTCAGTCCCAACTGCAAACGGCTTCGCTCGACGAGGGGACACTGTCCGGCATCCCTCCAATCTTGCCAGTGACGGCAATAGAAAAGTTCGAAGAATGGTGGAGTCAATTCGCTCGGATCGGCAAAAAGCTCGGTGTGTTGTCTCGTACGTTGCAGTCGAGGCGAGCCAGGTCTCCCGACCCGGCTCGGCGTGTCGAAACGACCTCAAGTTCAGGCTTCGAGCAAAGCGGCAAACCTACAGTGCAAGCCCCCGTCGGCTGTGACCTCAAGCGGCCGAGTTGCCGAAGATGGCTGTTCCTTCAGAAAAGAAAAATGCTGGCCGTGCAGGGAGCGGCTAACTCCAATTGAATGAAGTGACACCCGATCGGGCATGCGCTTGGTCATTGCCCAAGGGGCCAAGCAAACGGCCGCCCGTTTCCGTAACCCGGATCGCGTGACGCGACACTCAGGCACAGACACCTCTCTTGAAGCATGGGCACGACACATCGGGGCGCTCGGTGTGCGTACGTTTTACGTTGGCCTGGTATTCAACTTGCGAAATGGTTTAGTAGTCTCGGCGCTGGCGCTTTTTGCGTCCGGGCTGATTACCTTCAGCCGACTGTAACTTATTTCTTTTGTTGTCTATTTTTACCTGCAGGATCATCGATGCAGAGATTTCAGTTAAGCGCGGTTTTCGCGACCGCAATGGCCTTGGCCACCACCGGAACTCCCCTACAGGCACAGCAAACACAGGGGTACAATCCACAGCGCAACGCCTATTTCGGTGAGACCCACATGCATACGGCCTTCTCGCTTGATGCCTACATCGGCGGAACCCGG
Organism: Filomicrobium sp.; assembly: GCA_030665765.1. Classification (GTDB taxonomy): domain Bacteria; phylum Pseudomonadota; class Alphaproteobacteria; order Rhizobiales; family Hyphomicrobiaceae; genus Filomicrobium. The sequence goes on along the minus strand of DAOUZE010000108.1, from coordinate 7,790 downwards.
ATGATGCCTTCGGACGCTTACCGGTTCGCCAAGGGAGAGGCCGTTGACGTTAATGGCCGGAAGAAACAGTTGAAGCGGCCGCTCGATTTCGCGGCCGTCACGGATCATGCCGAGTACATGGGCGAAATGTATTCCACGATCTATCCCGGTGCGCCGGGCCATGGTCAGGAATTGCTGGAGCAGCTCCGGACGATGACGGATCAGGAAGAACGGCAGCAGTGGTTCTTGAAGTATGTGGTGTCATCGAACCGCAGCCGAACGCCTCAGCATCCGCCGTTCTTTTCCGGCGAAGGGACGGTCAAGAGTGCGTGGAAGGTCGTAATCGACGCCGCTGAGGAACACGACGCACCGGGTGTGTTCACAGCATTCATTGCATTCGAGTGGTCGGGTGCACCGAACGGCGCCAATTTGCACCGGAATGTCATTTTTCGCGATGCCAAGGTACCGGATGCACCGGTGAGCTACATCGATATCAACCGTGAAGACGGGCTGTGGGCGTGGATGGCGGAACACGAGCGCAAGGGGATCAAAGCGCTGGCGATCCCACACAACTCGAACGCTTCGAAGGGCATGATGTTCCCGAATGTGGATGCCAAGGGCGATCCGATTGATCTGGAATATGCGCAGATCCGCCAGCATTTCGAACCTTTGGTCGAGACGCTTCAGATTAAAGGCGGCTCTGAGGTGCATCGCAAGTTTTGGGCAGCCGACGAATTTGCTGGATTCGAGAATGCGGATTCGATTCAGAAGTCTAGCGGGCGGGTTTTCCGTAAGCGGGACTTTATCCGCGAGGGATTGAAGTTGGGCTTGTTACATGAGAAACGGCTCGGACGAAATCCGTTCAAGTATGGGATGATCGGCGGTACCGACAGTCACAACGGGCTGACGTCGGATGTCGCCGAGGATCAGTTCATCGGAGGGCACGGTCCTGAGGACGGTTCGGTGGAGCGCCGACGAAATGCAGGTGTTGCGGGCTGGATCGATGGCAAGGATCTGAGTATTGGCTCGTTGGCCGGTGTCTGGGCAAGCGAAAACACCCGCGGAGCGATTTGGGATGCGATGAAGCGGCGCGAGACGTTCTCCACGAGCGGCCCGCGTATCAAGGTACGTTTTTTCGGCGGTGCGGATCTGCCCGCCGATAGTTCTGATCCAGCAAAGATGGTTGAGTTGGGTTACTTGCTCGGTGTGCCGATGGGTGGTGACCTCGGCCATGTCGGTGTTTCACCGACGTTCAATGTACAGGCAATGAAAGATCCGATGGGCGCCAATCTGGACCGCATCCAGATAATCAAGGGATGGGTGGACGAGGACGGCCAACTTCACGAGCGGATCGTCAATGTTGCTTGGTCGGGCTCACGGCAACCGGACGCGAATGGCAAGTTAGCGCCCGTTGGCACGACCGTCGACTTGAAGACCGCCAAGTACACCAACGATATTGGCGCTCCAGTATTGATCGGAAGCTGGAAGGACGGTGGTTTCGATCCAACCCAGCATGCGTTCTACTACGCCCGCGTGTTGGAAATTCCGACGCCACGATGGAGTACCTATGACGCCGTTCGCAATAATTTACCCTTGTTGAGCGATGTGCCCGCGACGATCCAGGAGCGCGCCTGGACTTCGCCAATTTGGTACGCGCCTTAGTAGGCTTACTCCGGGTATGTCGAAACGACACGGGCCTACGCCTCTGTAGGCGCAGGCCGGCCTATCATACATCAACGATGTTGTTGTACGCCCCTGAGAATAGAGCCGGTCATTGCTACGTCGGCTCAGTCAATACAAGGCCGCCCTACGGGTCATTATGCGGATGAGCTGCGGAGGCAAGCCGCGCCTCGGCTTCGGTATCGATTTCGAATTCGTCGGAGGTGATTACACCGGCTTCGGGATCATTGAAGACATCCATATCGAGCTTGCCTTCTCTTTTGGCAACGATCGTGGAAACGACCGCATCTCCAGTAATGTTGACGACGGTTCGGATCATATCCATGAGCCGGTCCACGCCTAGAATAATGGCGATGCCTTCGATAGGTAGGCCGACTTGGCTGAGTACCATCGTCAGCATTACGAGCCCAACTCCTGGCACACCCGCGGTGCCAATAGAGGCGAGAACCGCCAGTCCGATCACCGTCAAGTAGCCGACGATGCCAAGCTCGACCCCGTAGACGTTGGCCAGGAAAACGGTCGCGACACCCTGCATGATGGCCGTACCATCCATGTTGATGGTCGCACCGAATGGAACTGTAAAAGATGCCACTGAGTTATCGGCGCCGATCCGCTGTGTGACGCAACGGAAGGTTATCGGGATGGTGGCATTGGAGCTGGCCGTGGAGAACGCAAAGATCTGTGCGGGCCGAATTTTCGTCATGAAGGTGAAAGGGTCGAGCCCGGCCAAGAGTCTGAGCATTACCATCAACGTAACGAACAGGTGAAGGAACAGGGCGCTTACCAGGGTTGCGACATAGGCGATGACGGGGAGGAACAGCTCTATTCCCTGCTCTGCGAATGTCTTGGCGATTAGACAAAATACGCCATAGGGCGCGAACATCATGACGATCTCAACCACCTTCATCATGAGTTCGTTCATGTACTCGCAAGCCTTAACGAAATCATTTGAGCGATCGCCGAGCATCAAAGCCGCGATGCCGATGATGATTACGTAGAAAATGATTTGCAGCATCTTGCCGTCGGCAAATGCGGCGATCGGATTGGTCGGAATGATTGCGGCAAACACGTCCCAGACACTCGGCGCCTGCTTGGCCGCCAGTCCCGACACACTGATACCCGACATGTCGAATCCGGAGCCTGGTCCAATGATCGTGGCAAGAGCTATTGCGAGGGTGATGGCTATCGCGGTTGTGGTGATGTAGAGCGCAAATGCTAAGCCTCCGACGCGTCCGAGCAAACGTATGTCGCCAATGCCGGCCACCCCGCAAATCAGCGAAAATACAACGAGTGGGACAACGAGCATTTTCAATGCGTTGATGAACATCTTGCCAATCATGGCAAACAGTCCGTCAACCAAATGTTCGTTGATGAAGGGCGAGTCGATTACATTGAGTAAAATGCCGAAGATCAGCCCAAGGACCATCCCGATGACAACTTTGGTGGTCAGCGACATCTTTTCCGTGGTTCCTTCGCGTATCGATGTCGGTTCCACGCTATCTCCTCCCAAGCCGAATGGTCTGCGAATAATGATTCGCGTGCCTAAAATAGGAATCAATTATTGCTGCAGACGTCAGCAGTGTCCATCGCAAGAGTTTTCTGGGCAGCTGAATGTTTGCGCTAAGTGATTGTTTGGTTTCTGGTGCCCAAAAACCTGCCGCCGGGAGCGGCGCGTCGCCATTGCATGCTCGGACAACTACTGCGCGGTCGGCAATTGATGACAACTTGACCTTGGTCCGGCCTTGCTGTGCCTGTGGCAACCCGTGGGTCGATCGGTCGGCTCATAGCTTGAAGAAACCAGCCAAGGCAGGGGGGCGGCGTTGCGCGCGGCATCAGTAGCGCGGTGTGCTTGCACTTAAACACCCAACGTCTGCTTTGCTAGCGATAAACTGAAAGGTTCAATGAGTTCGGTTTCCCCGGCGCAGGGTCGTGGTCGAGTGAAGGACTTTTGTGAGCGGCCTTATCACGCAATTTCTGGACTGCCGCCAGCGCGGCGCAGGAATATACTATCGGCATTCTGTGCTCAAAATGGACAACGGCAAGTACGAATGCGTACTGCTGAAAACCTCGCGTTGGAAAATTAGGAAATAATGGAATTCTCGGCGTCTGTACCGCCTTTATTCTGATGGGCAGCCCGCGTGACAAAAAGGAGACATGCGGAATTTATGTGAGCGTGGATCGTGGAAATCTACAGTGTTTTTACGATAGGGTAACCTTTGGATAACTGATTCATTAATGTGGTTTGGGGGCATGCGTTATGACGCTGATTACTGGACCGTTGGACGTCTATGATTATTTGACGTTCTTGTTCCTCTTGATCGCGATTGTTGCCTTCTTTTCGCTTGCAGTCTTTGTGCTGGGCCTTCCAGGTCAGGTTGCCTTGCAGCGCCGCCATCCACACGCGGAAACTGTCAAGTGGATGGGTTGGGCAGGCTTCTTGGTTGTCATTCCATGGGTACATGCCCTTATTTGGGCGTTTCACGATTCCCTCACCATCGATATCCGGAGGTTTCCAGCGGAAGAAAAAGAAGCCATTGAAAAAGAAATGGCCCGTCTTGGTGTCCCTGCGACCGATGCTGCTGAGGTGAAAGATCCCGGTGCATGAGGCGGTGAAGGTGAGAGTGCCTTGGGTGTCGACTTTCAAACAGATGCACTAAAATACCAATAGCGCTCGTGAGATAGAACCCATGCTGCTAATAACCTCCATCACAGCATTTTATGTCATCGCCGTATGGCTTGTTTTTTTCAAGTTTCGCTGGCTTCGATTTAATATCGTTTGGGGCATTTTGTCTTTCTGGGTGGGCGTGCACCTTCTTATTGTATTCGTTATCGCTCTGAGGTTTTTCCAACCCTATTCGGTGGACGCCCATGTAATTCGAAGTACGATTCAGATCGTACCACGACTGCCGGAGCCGACCATTTTGACTCATGTTTTTGTGGAGCCGAACACCCCAGTCAAGAAAGGTGAGCGGCTGTACGGGTTTGACCAGACAATTTTTTCAGCGCGCGTGAAGGAGCAGGAAGCGGCACTGAAAGAAGCTAATCAGAACGTTCTCATCCTACAGGCGGATATCGAGGAAGCTCAGCAGGCTATCGTTCGAGCAAAGGCCCAGCTTGATTTTGGTGAAGTCCAGAAGAGACGTTTTGAGGACCTCACAAAGCAGGGCGGTGCTAAGCAAGAAAACCTGGACAGATGGATCGATGAAGTCATTAGCCGAGCGGCCGCCGTTAAGGAGGCCGAGGCTAATTTGACGAAGGCTCAGTCCGCCTATGACTCTCAGATTGACGGGGTCAATACAAAAGTGATCGAATCGCAAACGCGACTCGATCAAGCCAAGTACTACTTGGAACAGACCACCATCTATGCCCCCGCGAACGGGTTTATTGTGAACCAGCAGGCGCAACCGGGGTTGGTCGTCGGCGATCGCCGAATTGGTGCAATCGCCGTCTTTGTGACAGACGCGACGCCGTACATTCTGGCTTCATACCATCAGGAACACTTGAAGCTGGTTCGCCCTGGTCAGCCGGTTGAAATTGCCCTTGACCTCTATCCGGGGCAAATCTTCAAGGGCTCGGTAAGAACAGTTTGGTGGGCGACCGGCCAGGGGCAGATGAAACCCTCTGGAGGGGTTCCCAATTTTATTCTGCCAAAGCTTCCTGGCCGGTTCGCGGTTCAGATTGATTTTTCCGATACCGAAAAATACCGATTGCCTGCGGGGGCTCATGGAAGCGTCGCGATCTATACAGGTGAGGGAAAGGGTTTTGAGGTGTTGAGGCGTATTGGCATCCGGATCTATAGCTGGGCCAATTTCATTCTGCCTTTGCCGATTTAATTGAAGGGGGTGTCGGCGAGTTCGTGCAAGCAAAGTCGGTTCTGAGTGACGAGCAGACGAGTTCCAATTGATCTCGTTCCGTACTTAGCCGATCAAAAACGAATCGCGACAAGGGGAAGTGTATTGCTGGGGAATACGCACTGGTTCGATCAGCTGTCGCTCGGCAAATTGATCAGAGCGGCTGCGCACATTGGTGTTACAGCGACACTGGTGAGCGGTTGTACTGTCGGTCCAGACTTTGAGCCTGTTCCCGCCCCCGTGCTGGATAGCTGGCAGAAGAGCAATGTGTTGAGAATCGATAGGTCGACCGGACTGACCTCTCGAAGTGAGCCGGCCACTTACTGGTGGAAGGTGCTTGATGATCCCACGCTCGATAAGCTCGTTCGTATGGCTTATTCACAAAACCTTACTCTGCGAACCGCAGGAATAAGGATCTATGAGGCGAGGGCCCAACTGGGAATTATTATCGGTGATGGCTACCCGCAGACGCAGCAAGTTGCCGCCGGTTTTAAGCAAGAGCGTGTTGCCGACAACGTCGGCGTTCTCAGAGATATTTCTCGAGTTGTTGATTTCGATCCGAGCTTTCGCCGCTGGGATGTGGGGTTTGATGCGGGATGGGAACTCGACATTTGGGGCAAGTTCCGCCGGGGTGTTGAGGCAGCCGACGCAAACCTAATTGCCGAGATTGCAAATTACGACGACGTTCTGGTGACACTCACTGGAGAGGTTGCGAAAGCCTATGTAACGATACGGGAACTTCAGGAAGAGTTGGCGATTACGCGAAGGAATGTCTCGCTTCAATCACAAAGCCTCGGCATCACTCGTCTTCGCTTGAAAGACGGCGTGACCACTGAGTTGGACGTTCAAGAAGCAACGATCCTTCTCAACAACACAAAGTCATTGATTCCAAAACTTGAATCGGACTTGCAGCAAGCCAAGAACGCTTTGAGTTTGCTACTGGGACTGCCGCCGAACCAAATTGACCCGCTGCTTGGTGGGCGTCGTCGCGTGCCTCGGCCACCGCTGAATGTAGCAGTCGGGGTTCCTGCACAATTGCTTAATCGAAGACCGGATATTCGCGCTGCGGAACTCAAAGCCCAATCACGTGCAGCACAAATCGGTGTTGCTCAGGCGGACCTATACCCAGCGTTCACTATTTCGGGAGCGATCGGTTTCAAGTCCAGCAATCTGGCTGAACTGTTTCAGAGGCAGAGCGTTACGGGGATCATTAATCCAGCAGTTACTTGGGACGTTCTGAACTACGGCCGCATTAGAAATGGTGTCCGGGTCCAAGATGCGAAGTACCAAGAGGCGATTACGGAGTTTCAGCAGAAGGTGCTGAAGGCCTACAAAGAGGTTGAGGACGCACTTGTCGGATTTGCCAAGGCAAAGCAACAGGCCCAATTCTTGGTGAGGAGCGTTGCTGCATCCCGACGTGCCGTGAAGATTGCGTCAGCTCAATACCGGGATGGCACGGCGGATTACACGAGGGTGCTGAATGCACAACAAGCTCTGCTGAAAAGTGAGTCTCAGTTAATCACCGTGAGGGCTGACATCGTCAATAATCTGATTGCTGCTTACAAGGCCCTGGGCGGGGGATGGTTGCCGGCGAATTTCAACGGGTTTATTCCTGAGAGTGTCAAAGAGGAAATGAGAGCCCGAACTAATTGGGGACGCCTTCTTGATCCCTCTGCCTTGTCTCCCGAGGAGCGCGATCTTGTTCAGCCGCCGTCTCCATTGCCTCGACTGGAGAAGCGGCTACCCGATGTGTGATCGTGTGCCAGCTCTGCTTCCTAATGTAGTGGCCGGTGAGCGTTCTTGTGGTCGGCTAGTGGGCAGCTTCCCGATGCGTGGTTTCCCGGGTTGCTACTTCTTCTTTTTGCCTCCCGCCGGTGCGTCGAGCTCCGCTTTTGGCCCGTCCTCTTCTTGCTCGACGATCGCATGGTACTTTTTCTTGATCTCGTCGATATCGACTGACGGCTTCGGGAATTCCATCCCCAGAGACTCGAGGGTTTCAGCGACGATCCGGGAGATGGCGAGATTGCGGAACCATTTGTGGTTCGAGGGGATGATGAACCACGGCGCATGCTCGGTGCTGCACTTGCTCAAGGCGTCCTCGAACGCATTGGTGTAAGCATCCCAGTAGAGGCGTTCGGCGTAATCCCCCTCGCTGATCTTCCAGTTCCGGGCGGGATCTTCGATGCGCATCTTGAATCGCTTGAGCTCTTCGGCGGGATCGATGTGGAGGTAAAACTTGAGGATGTGGGTTGCGTTGTCGTGGAGCAGCTTTTCAAAGTT
>DAOUZE010000533.1 GCA_030665765.1 Filomicrobium sp. | reverse complement strand
GTCCTTGAAGTGCTGGATAAGCGTACCTGGTTCCGGGCCCTCATAGAGGATCTTGGCTTTGCCTTCGTATATGCGGCGGCGCCTGTTCATGCCTGGTCCTTTAAGAATGATCGAGCTCATGACACATACTTATTGTTATTACACTATGTCGGCATCTCTAGGGCCATGTGGAAGACCCCGCAGGCGACATTGCGTCGTACTTGTTTAAGGAGTGCGCGCGTGCGCTGATCCGCATCCAGATCGGTTCGAGCAGGTGAGATTAGCGGAATGACACTCGCGAAACAATGTTAACAAATACGTAGGTCGCGAGCATCGTTTCCTTTACCCCAAGTCATTGAAATGTATGGACTTGATGGTTAAATCAGGGATGTGAAGCGGGACCGCCTTACGCCGCACACACACAACTAAAGCGCGAATTCAATCGCAAGGACAGCCAGGAGTGGAGGCCAGAGATGACGACTTTCGACAACCGCGAGAAGGCTTTTGAGCAAAAATTTGCCCACGATCAGGAGTTGAAATTCAAGGCCGAAGCTCGGCGCAACAACCTTCTGGCCGCCTGGGCCGCCGAAAAAATGGGAATCACTGGAGATTCGGTCGCCAATTATCAAAAGGAAGTCCGCCGCGCTGATCTCGCCGAAGCAGGCGACGAGGACGTTTTCCGAAAGGTCCGAAGTGATTTTGATGCGAAGGGGGTCAGCGTGTCGGACGAAGAACTCCGCGCGCAAATGATCACCAGCATGGAACAGGCGATCACCCAAATCGAATCTGAACGCTAAGCGGCTTGCCGTGCGGCTGGGTCAAGCCCTCCAAGGCAAGGCCCAGCGCCTATCCCAATTCTTTCATGAACACACCGAACGTCAACAAACCCTCCGGCCACGGACCGTGGCCGGAATTCACGTTGAGGTGTCCGCACGCGCCGGTTTCAACCAGTGTGGCACCCCACGCTTCTGCCAACGTTTTCGCGCGCTCAAACTCACAATACGGATCGTTGGCCGAGGTAACCAACATCGCGGGAAACGGCATAGGCGTGAGCGGTGCAGGGGCAAAGCCATGAATAGCCGTGCAGGGGTCGTAACCCTGCGTCACCGGCCAGCGATCGGTATGATCCACATCCGCAGGAGCGACCAGGAAGGCGCCCGCCACTTTCGCTTTATTCAATAATGGTGCGGCGTGCACCGTTGCAATAACACCTAGACTGTGGGCAACCAGCACGACGGGACGTTTAGCATCTTCGACCCCCACGCGTATGCGCTCCGTCCATGCTGAGAGGTCGGGTTCGTACCAGTCCTCCTGTTCCACGCGGCGAGCCGTCTTTAAATTGCGCTGCCAGCGGCTCTGCCAATGATCCTCTTCAGAACCAGACCAGCCAGGAATGATCAGAATATCGGCGTCGGCGGCACGCATCTATTTTTCGACCCTACTTTTTACTAGCCAACTTAATTGACTCGCGTTCAACATAGATCCCGATACACCGATGACCAGATCAGCCGAAGACGCGGGAGAAGATCGTGTCGGCATGCTTCAAATGGTAGGCGATGTCGAACATCTCATCGAGTTCCGCCTCCGACAGGTGTTTCGTAACCTCATCGTCGGACTTCAGCT
>DAOUZE010000341.1 GCA_030665765.1 Filomicrobium sp. | reverse complement strand
AAGCGTATTGCAGCGGTTTCGCAACTGTCTTCACAGACGCGACATGCGACGCCTTTGGTCTCGACGCAGGCCTGGGAAATGATGGCCTTCAGGGTCCAGGCTTGGGTCGCGGCTGGGTCGAAGCAATCATCATCGCATGCCTGCCGACAGGCGCCACAGAAAGTGCAGGCGGTATTGGTGAAATCGACGATGGGATAGCCGGCGTGACCACTGGTAATGAGCCCTGTCGGACAAGCTTCGATGCACTTTCCGCATTGGCTGCAGTTGTCGGTGAACAAAGCATCGGATCGGCTCCACGGCGGCCGCAGCTGTGTGGGCCCGCCGCGAAAGCGTGCGAATAACGATCTTCTGGAAACCGCTACCGACATTTTAGGACCATCGATGATTGAACGCACGGGTGAGTGCTAAGCTGGAATACTCCCGAACCGCAAGCAGTGACCCCTCGAATTAATATTCGGCGGTAGATATTATCATGGGACTGACAGAGGCGCCTTCACATTAGTTAAGCAGAGAACGACACGAGAACTAGACGATAGTTGTGGCCCCATAGGATGCGCTGATAAATGTTCGCTTATTGAAGAATTCTTCGGGTTGTTTGTTCAGGCGGAGTGCAGCCTTCCGCGGCTGTGGGGTTTGGCGCCCGCCGCAGCGATCGCCTTGCTGGGTTCTGGTGATCGCCGGCTTGAAGGGAAGTTGGGAATGAATGAGATTAATCACCGCCGACCGGAATGGCGATGCGGTGATCGTTTTTAATCGCAGGAATAAGTTTAAGCCTGTAATCCGGGACAGGATAACTTCGATGGCTTATGCAGGAGCTGTCCCTCGGAACGACTGAGACTTGCGTAAATTGGATGGGCCTGCACGGACCAGAGATTGGCATTGTCGCCGCCTACCTTGTCGCCACTTTTGGGCTCGCGCTCTATTTGGGTCGTCAAGGCGCAGAGTCGGACAGCGTTGCCGGCTACTTCCTCGCAGGCCGAGCATTGCCTTGGTATCTGATTGGTCTTTCCTTTTATGCGTCGAATATGTCCGGCTCGAGCTTCGTCGGGCTTGTCGGTGCTGCCTATAGCCACGGACTGAGTATCTTTCATTATGAGTGGACGGCGGCCTTGGTGCTGGTGGCATTCGCCGTCTTCGTTCTTCCTGTATTTCTGCGCAGGAAGCTGTTCACGGTACCGGAGTATTTGGAATACCGCTTCGAACGGCGGGCGCGCACGACTTACTCGGTCTTTAGTCTTCTCACACTGTTGTTCATCGATACGGCAGGCGCGCTTTATGCCGGTGCTATCGTCATCTCAACGGGGCTGCCGTTTCTTGATTTATGGACTGCATGCATTGCCATCTCGATCTTGACGGGTCTGTATACGATCTTTGGCGGCTTGCGCACTGTCGTTATCACCGACACGCTGCAGTCATTCGTACTGATTACCGGCGCCGCAGTTGTTGCCGGATATGGCCTGGCGCAGGCTGGGGGTTGGGATGCGCTTCTTTCTCGACTGGACGAGCGGCATGTCGAACTGTTCCCACAAGCCGACGATGGTGCTCTGCCGTGGCCTGGGATCTTTGGGATCGTAATACTGGGGCTCTACTACTGGACATTCAATCAATACTTCGTGCAGCGCGCACTGGCAGCGCGCTCGCTAGATGAGGGACGCAAAGGTGCGCTTCTTGCCGGCTTTCTAAAGCTGCTCAACTTGTTTTTGATGATCGTGCCCGGGCTGGTCGCAGCCGCGCTCTATCCCACTCTCGACAGCCCAGATAAAGCGTTCCCGACACTCACGTTTGATCTCTTGCCTGCTGGCTTTAGGGGGATCGTATTGGCGGCGATGTTGGCTGCCATCATGTCCAGCCTTGATAGTGCGCTCAATGCCGCCTCCTCGCTTGCCACCATGGACCTGGTGAGGATTGCGCGGCCGACGCTCAGTGAACGTGCACTGTTCGTCCTGGGTCGAATTGTGACCGCCGTGTTTATGGTGGTCGCGGCTATGTATGCACCGATGATCGAGTCGTTCGGCTCGTTGTTCGATTATTTTCAGGCGACGCTTGCTTATCTCGTGCCGCCTTTTGTCGGTATCTACCTTGCTGGTCTGTTCAGCTCCCGGTTCACACGGGCAAGTGCGTTCTGGACAATAGTGGTCGTTGAACCTCTCGGGGTGCTGTTCTTCTTTGCCAACGAAGTCTCGGGAGCCGGGATCAGCATGGGATTGCCAGACATCCACTTCACGTACGCGGCGGTGGGACTGCTCGCGTTGACGCTTTGTATGATGACTTTATTTAGTTTTCTTTGGCAGCCTAACGGTCCACCCGTGGACTCGGATACGGTTTTTTCGGTCCGGGACTTTTCTTCCGGCGGGGCCGGCCACCCAAAGTTGATGATTGCCGACTACCGTATCCTTGCCTTTCTCCTTCTCACCGCCACGGCTGCATTGCTCGTCTGGTTGAGTGCCTATTGAGAGTTTGCAAGTGGTCAAGTTCATGGAGCCTACTTGCTTCCGCGTAGAACCAGGCCGATGAATCTGTTAGATCTAAGTCGATTCAATTTCGATAGCCATTGGATAAAGCTATGTTGAGGTGCGGGATCGCGGCAGCACTTCTTGTTTCCACCACTCAGTTCTTTATTCTCACTCACGCCAACTCGGAGGAGAGTTGGTATACGAGCGATCAGTCAAAAGCCGGGCACCAGCTATACAATAACTACTGCGCTGAATGCCATCGACCCGACTTGTCGGGAGGGATGGGGCCAGCGCTGATCGGCCCGACCTTCAAACAACGCTGGGGTGGCAAGAGTGTTGAAAGGCTTTATCAGTACGAACACCATGAAATGCCGGCGATCAACCCTGGCTCTCTGACGGCGAAAGAATTGTTGCCGATCACCGCCTATATCCTGGAGAAGTACGGAATGCCGGCGGGCGTCACGGCATTGTCGGAGAAAACAGGCCAGCGACTGATGCTTCCAAAATGAGGTGTCGTTTCATTTTCGCGAGTGGTCGTCCATACCCACAATTGTGCTGTCAGCGGATCTAAGTGGGCCTGTGAGAGGCGGCCCACGGGTCGCAGAGGGGCCCGCGACAAGTGCATCTTTGAGACGGAGACCGGGCCACTCAAACCATAGTAATTGTCAGCGCCGCGTTCTTGGTCTTCTGCTCGCTTGAAATTCGGTAATGCATCGCCCGAGCCCCAACCAGGGTTTCCCTTTTGAAGCCAACGGTTGTAGTGTTCCTTTTAACCGCGAACAAAAAGCAGACCGTTGAGTGAGTTCGATCCGCCCAACACGTTGCCGCGTGGCCAATCAATTGAGAGTCCATTTAAGCCGGGATCGGGTTCGGTTCGATAGCACCAATTGTAATTGGGATTGTGCATCGTCTTGAAGTACCCGACAAGTATGTGGACCCATAGATTCCGGCCACGCCGTCTTGCCTGCAGCAGGGCACGCGTTTTTTTTGATCGCTATTTTGGCGGTCGGCCAGAACACGTCCAGCCGATCCAGCGCAAACCACCATAAAGTCCACTTCAAAGGTCTCCAAAACGCACTCACTCTCGGAGAGGCCGTTAGCCTGACTGCGCTACATAGCCAATAATGGGATTGTAAGTTGTGTTCTCAATAACGTTACGTCTATAGCGTGTTACCAATGGGGCTAGAAGTCCCAGTTTAACAATTAGTCCTAGGGAGTCTGTAATGAAGGTATCTGGTATACTCAGCGAATTTTCACGACGTGATCTGTTTCGCGTCGCTGGTCAATATGGGCTTACGTCGACCCTTCTAGCTGCCGGTGGAATGGGGGGGGTCGTCTCGCTGACGGGTCTCGCGAATGCAGCGGAGTCGACTTACAAGAAGCGCTTCAAGAAAACTGCCAAACATAACCTCAAGTTTGGCGCCGCTGGTTTCAACCAGCGCAACCTTTTGATCGAGCGGGCAGGCCCGCTTTTCTTCGCTCAGGATTTGGAAGAAAGAACCGACGGCGAAATC
>DAOUZE010000494.1 GCA_030665765.1 Filomicrobium sp. | reverse complement strand
ATCGGTGCAGTCGTTGCAGTACGTCCCCTCGAAAACACCCATCGCAAGCATTTCTTTTGGTGTGTAAAATGGCATGAATCGATTTGAGAAGTCCTTGCCGACCGGCGCGACAAGCTCATACGAATAATTAGATTGCATCCTGTCGTTGACTTCAATGATGTCACCAACATGCATTTCGGAATTCCCACCTACACTATGCCTTGGCAAGCTCGAGCATAATTTCGTTTCTGCGAAAGAACGGCAGGGTCCATGGCGGATTGTAGAAGGCGAGCAAAGGCTCCCCGACCGCCACGAGCTTCTCCTCCATCACGTATTTGCGGAGCTCGGCGGTCTTTGCGGCGATTAGGCTTTCAGTCGCGCGCCACGTGAAACGGATAGCGACCATCCGTTTAGCCGGCACCTGGACCAGCCTGACGCGCGTGTCGTTGGGTGCGGGCAATGTCTCCATGGTCCAGTTTTTTGGCATGATGAACCGCACCTTCCATGTGCCACTATCACTTTGCTGGGTGACCGGTGCCGTCATGGCGATCGTCTGCTCGCGCTGCTGCTGGACCGGGGCGGTCATTGCAATGTTGGCGTGCGGCTTGTTGGCGCCGAAGATGTAAGCTGCGATAAGACGGAACCCTTCCGTGATTGCCGCTTGGCGCTCGCCGATCACGTCGGCTTCTGCCGCGATCATTGGGCCGTAGTCTCGCACCTCGATCGCTCCCTTAGAAGTCGCGACCTTGTATTCAGGTTGCTCAACAAGGCTCATTATCGGGCCGGCGGCAATAGCCGCAATAGCCAAGATCAAGACAAGTCCTGCGATTGCCCATAAGGCTTTCGATCGTTTGGCTGACACTGGCTGACCTTTACATTCCAAAGTGGCGCAGTCGCACTTTATATAGGGGCTTTGCTTGAAAGCGCGAGCATATTGCAACTGTTCACGCTTGCTCGTTCTATGCACGCGGCTTGGTCGGGAGATCAACCATCAAGAAACATGTGATCGCCATCTGCGGGCCAGTCGTAGCAACTCAGAGCCTTGAGTCGGTTTGAAGGAGATTCAGTGTCACGCATACTTATCGTCGGAGGAAGCCGGGGTATCGGTCGGGCCGTATGCCAGGCTGCAGTGGCCAAGGGACACATGGTTCGAGCTATGTCGCGCAGCGGCAAGATGCCGGACAACGTCGGCGGCAATTGCGAGGCGATGAAAGGAGACGCCCTGAAAGTGCCGGACGTCGCACAGGCGCTCAACGGGATCGACGTAGTCGTTCAAACCTTAGGTGTGCCGCCCTCACTAGATCTTGTGCTTAAGCCCGTGACCCTCTTTTCTGATGCGACGCGCGTTCTGCTTCCGGAAATGAAGAAGGCCGGCGTGCAGAAGCTCGTAAGTGTTACTGGATTCGGCGCCGGAGACAGCAACAAGAGCATCAATATGTTGCAGCGGCTCCCCTTCAAGATGCTGTTGAAGCGGGCCTACGATGACAAGTCTGGTCAAGAACAGCTGATCGAGGAAAGCGACCTGGACTGGCTGATTGTTCGCCCCGGCGTGCTCACGAGTGGCCCTGCAAGCGGGAAATTTCGCGTTTTGTCAAAGCCAGCCGAATGGCGCAACGGGATTATTTCTCGGGCTGACGTTGCGGACTTTATCGTTCAACGTATCGACGCCGGAGCATTGAACTGCGAAAAACCCGTGATCATTCGTTTTCCGCTTTGACGACGTGATATGCAGCAAATGACGTCTGAGTTGTTCGCCGTCAGCACTCGCCGGACAGATTGAGCTGATTTCGTAAGAGAGGTTTTCCAGTTCCTCATAGCTCCACAGAGGGAGACGATAACTGACAGGAATGAGCACCCGTCGGGTTGCGCCGAAAAAAACACGTTCGCTCAGTTAATTTCAGCCTTTGAGCACACCCGCCCATACCGGGTAATAGTCGGCTTGATGAGCGACCATCTTCCAAACATCCTGCTCTTTTCTAAATACGCTGGTCTCACGGACCTGCTGCTCGACCGTCTCACCCTCGGCGGTTGTGATAGCGCCGTTGGTGTAGTGCGTCGCGGTTGCCATTTTTCCATCAATGATAACGTGAATTTCGGTTGCATGGACTTCGCCGCCAAGACTCTTCTCCGCCTGCTTCTTCCAATCATCGTAGGCCGCATCCCAGCCGACACAGTAGGTGCCTTCCGCGCCCATATAGGTAACATCGTCTGCATGGCTGTAAAGCTC
>DAOUZE010000351.1 GCA_030665765.1 Filomicrobium sp. | reverse complement strand
GCACTTTGTAGGCCGCCCGGTCTACGGGTAAACACAGACCAAGTCAAGCGAGTTGAACGGTTCGATTAGGCGGCGGAGCGGTCACGCTTCTTGGCCACTTCAGCGGCTTCGCTAACGGGTTTTCCGGTGCCCAGTAAAAGTGCTTCAAATTGCTCTTTGGCAGCACGCAGATTCGCAACCAAGGCGTCCACGCTACCATCGAGATCAGGAGTTGCACCGTCCCTTGCAGGCATCGCCGGCACGTGCCACTGCTCGACGGCAGGCGCCGAATTACTGTCCTTGACATCATCCATGCTGCATTCTCCGCTTTCCCTCTCCCGCGATGCGAATAATGCGCTGATTAAGGCGCAAAGGCGGAGTGGCAATGAAGCCTTATCCACGACTGCGTTGACTGTCGCCGATTGCATTTGAATGCAGGGTGAACTGATTCGCCAGGCTAGAAAGTGGCGCGTGGACTGTTGCCGGGTCGGCGTCGGCAGCAGTATATGGTGGGCGGTGAGAGGGTCGAACTCCCGACATCCTCGGTGTAAACGAGGCGCTCTACCACTGAGCTAACCGCCCGGACGCCGAAGCAAGTGATTATCGCGTGAGAGGAAGCGTGGCAACCGCCGGCTCAGCGCTTCTTAGTGGCTTTCTTCGCGGTGACTTTTGCCGCCGGTTTCTTGGCTGCGGGTTTCTTTGCGGGAGCCTTCTTCGCAGCAGCCTTTTTGGCCGTCGTTTTCGGTTTATCGGCCGCTTGCGTCAGTGCAGTCGCCGCCAACTTTTTAATCTCTGCGGTTGTAATTGATTTCGGGTCCTTCAGGGCCTTGCTGGCGATTGAAGCTATTGCCTTTGAGGTTTTTTCATCTTTAGCCATAGTCTTGGTCCACCGATCCTTGGTCCTTTATCGCAACGCCACGCATCCCGACACGAAATCCCATTCGCTCGTTAGTATCTGGCGCAACGTGTTCTAGCCCGATCCGAGAAGGGGCCGAAGCCCCTCCCGAACCGTTACATGCGAGCCTCCAATCCTCGAGGCAACGCACGCTTGCTAGTTTAACAATTCCTTCAGACCCTTGGCGGGCGTGAACTTGGCAACCTTGGCTGCCGCTATTTTGATTGTCGCACCAGTTAGGGGATTGCGACCTTCACGGGCGGCGCGTTTCGTGACCTTAAAGGTTCCGAAATCAGGGAGGCGAACCTCCTCACCCTTTTTCATCGTTCCCTTGATGTGGGCAAGCATTGCGTCGACAGCCGTGTTCGCCTTTTCTTTAGTCATGTCGCACTCTTTGGCGATGGCATCGACCAGATCTTTTTTGCTCATTTCTGTCCTGTCCTTTGACTTCGCCTTTGCCGATCATGTGCCCGTGCAATGGGCGCTTTAGGTCGGGCAGGCCTTGTCGTTGTACGGAGCCCCGACTGAAACGTCCAAAACTGGGGGCGTCAAGAGGGAAAATCCGCGATAACTCCCGAAAACACTGGAGAATCTGCGTATCGACGGGGGTTGGCCATAAAAAGGGCTCCCGCAGCGATGTCCGCGGGAGCCGAAATGCCGGTTTCGAGGTCGTCACCCAGGGGGCGACAGGCGATCAAATCGCCTTGTCAGTGTGCCAAAGGGCGATCGTCTCCGACCTCGTCTGCGTCCGTGCCAGGAACTGCCGTTGCCGCCTGCCGGGAGTTTTCATCCCACTCAACAGGCTCCGGTTTGCGGACAAGCGCATGCTTCAAAACCTCGTCGACGCGGGCGCACGGAATGATCTCAAGCTTCTCCTTCACTTCATCGGAGATCTCAGCAAGGTCTTTTACGTTTTCATCCGGAATGAGGACAGTCTTCATACCCCCGCGCAATGCCGCGAGCAGCTTCTCCTTCAAGCCTCCGATTGGCAAGACGCGTCCACGCAGCGTGATCTCTCCGGTCATGGCAACGTCCTTACGGACGGGTATCTGGGTGAGCACCGAGACAATGGCCGTAACCATGGCCACGCCGGCCGATGGACCGTCCTTTGGTGTGGCACCTTCGGGAACGTGTACGTGGATGTCATTTGTCTCGAAGTCTGGCGGCTTGATGCCAAATTCGATCGAACGGGATCGCACGTAAGCATTGGCGGCCTGGATCGATTCTTTCATGACATCGCGAAGGTTGCCGGTTACGCTCATCTTACCCTTGCCGGGCATTTTAATGCCTTCGATCGTCAACAGCTCGCCGCCAACTTCCGTCCAGGCGAGACCGGTGACGATGCCGATCTGATCCTCCAGTTCCGCTTCTCCATAGCGATACTTCCAGACTCCGAGATAATCAGCAACGTTCTCTTTGGAGACCGATATAGACGTCTTCGACGACGTTAGGATCTCTTTAACGGCCTTACGCGCCAGTTTGGCAAGTTCGCGTTCCAGGGAACGCACACCGGCTTCGCGCGTGTAACGGCGGATCATTTCGACGATCGCACTGTCTTGGACTTCCCATTCGCCCTCTTCTAGACCGTGCGATTGACGCTGGACCGGCAGCAAGTGCCGCTTTGCGATCTCCAGCTTTTCATCCTCTGTGTACCCAGCAATGCGGATGATCTCCATGCGATCAAGCAGAGCGGGGGGGATGTTAAGCGTATTTGCCGTGGTCACGAACATGACGTTCGACAGGTCGTAATCAACCTCGAGGTAATGGTCGTTGAAGGTCGCGTTCTGCTCGGGATCGAGGACCTCAAGCAGCGCTGCGGCCGGATCGCCACGGAAGTCCGAACCCATCTTGTCAATCTCGTCAAGCAGGAACAGCGGGTTGTTCTTCTTACCCTTGCGCATCGACTGAATGACCTTGCCCGGCATGGAACCGATATAGGTCCGCCGATGGCCGCGGATCTCCGCTTCGTCGCGCACGCCACCGAGGCTCATGCGCACGAACTCGCGGCCGGTCGAATTGGCGATCGACTTACCAAGCGACGTCTTGCCGACACCTGGAGGTCCAACGAGACAGAGGATCGGTCCCCTGAGCTTGTTGGTCCTGTTTTGGACGGCGAGGTACTCAAGGATGCGTTCCTTGACCTTCTCGAGTCCGTAATGCTCATTGTCGAGAATGTTCTCGGCTTCGGCGAGGTCTTTTTTGACCTTGCCCTTTACGCCCCAGGGTATCGACAGCAGCCAGTCGAGATAGTTGCGCACGACGGTGGCTTCTGCCGACATCGGGCTCATCTGCTTTAGCTTTTTGAGCTCGGCAAGGGCCTTGTCCCGAGCCTCTTTGGACAGCTTCGTGGATTCGATTTTTTCCTCGAACTCGGCGATGTCGTCACGGTCGTCGGTATCACCAAGCTCCTTCTGAATGGCCTTCATTTGCTCATTCAGATAGTACTCCCGCTGTGTCTTCTCCATTTGGCGTTTCACACGCGAGCGGATCTTCTTCTCCACTTGGAGAACTGAAATTTCACTCTCCATAAGCGTATAGACACGCTCCAGCCGCTCCGAGATCGTTGTGACCTCAAGGATCTCCTGCTTGTCGGCGATCTTGATGGCCAAGTGCGAGGCGATCGTATCGGCGAGTTTCGAGTAGTCTTCGATCTGGGAAATCGTTCCCAGCACCTCAGGCGATATCTTCTTATTGAGCTTCACGTAGTGCTCGAACTGGGATCCTGCCGAGCGAGCGAGCGCTTCAATCTCTTCTTCTGCACCTAGTTCCTCGTCGACGCGCTCGACATGAGCCTCAAAGTACTCCTCGTTGTCGGTGAACTTCTGAATACGCGCACGCGAGGTGCCTTCGACCAGCACTTTGACCGTGCCGTCGGGAAGTTTCAGAAGCTGCAGCACGGATGCCAGCGTGCCGACGTTGTAGATTGCATCCTCGTCGGGATCGTCATCGCCAGCATTTTT
>DAOUZE010000301.1 GCA_030665765.1 Filomicrobium sp. | reverse complement strand
ATGAACTCGATGCGGCCTTCGAAGGCGAGAGATTCCTCAATAGGATCAAGCACTTGGATGAGGTGGCCGGATATGTCCGCGCCAGCAAGGTGCTTCAAGGCTTCGCCTATATCTTCCAAGGGGTCGAGAAAATCGCTGATTAGGACGGCGCCTGAAAATCGGCCGATGCGGGCAGGAGGTGGTAGACCAGATGTCAGTGCCGAATTTTCGGAGTGGGAGAGGATGGCTTCGGCGAGCCGGGCAGTTGCCCGGCGGCTGGCTGTGGGGTCCTCGGGTAGTCCCAATAGACCGACACGTTCGCCACCGCGAACCAACAATTCGGCGGCCGCGAGCATGAGAACCAGGGCGCGGTCGCGTTTTGACTCAGGCGCGAGCGAGCTTTGGAATTGCATCGATGCGGAGAGGTCAGGCCACAGCCATATAGTGTGAGCGGCTTCCCACTCGCGCTCGCGAATATAGACGTGGCTGGCAGATGCCGTGCGGCGCCAATCTATCAGGCCGGCTGAATCATTGGGTTCATATTGACGAAATTGCCAAAAGGTCTCTCCTGGTCCCGCGCGACGCCGGCCGTGTACGCCGTGGATGACGGTATGAGAGATGCGAGCCGCCTCAAGCATGAGCTCGGGCAACCGCTCAGCCAAAGCGTGCGCTGCCGACTCGATCTCGACGACCTGTCCGATATTGGCTTTGTCCTGCGTCTCGACGCGCGCAACCATGTGTGGCTTATCCTGCCATCCTTGATAGCCCGTCAATGATCTCTTCAAGATCCTTTTTTTCTGCACGACCAGTGAAGTTCAGCGCCATCCGGTGCTTCAGGACGGGTTTTGCAAGCTCGACGACATCATCAAGGGAGGGAGCAAGGCGGCCATCGAGCAAGGCCTTGGCGCGGACGGCCATCATCAATGCTTGGCTGGCACGCGGACCAGGGCCCCAGTTGACGAATTGATCGATCTCTCTGGAACCATCGGGTTCGGGACGGGCAGATCTGACGAGCTGAAGAATCCCGTCGATGACACGATCAGGGACAGGCATCTGGCGCACCAGGCGCTGGATACCCATCAATTCTTCAGCAGAGAGGACGGGGGTTAGACGCGTTTCCTGGGTGCCCGTTGTCGCCTGCAGCATGCGTCTTTCTGCGGCGCTATCGGGGTAGCCAACGTCGACCTGCAGCAAGAAGCGGTCGAGCTGGGCTTCGGGAAGAGGATAGGTTCCTTCCTGCTCGAGCGGGTTCTGGGTTGCGAGAACATGGAACGGCTCTGGGATATCGTGGCGGACGCCAGCGACCGAGACGTGATGTTCCTGCATCGCCTGAAGCAGCGCCGATTGGGTCTTTGGCGAGGCGCGATTGATCTCGTCGGCCATCAGAAGCTGTGTGAAGACAGGGCCTTTGATGAACCGGAACGACCGCTGCTGTCCGGGCACTTCGTCGAGAACCTCAGACCCAATAATGTCTGAGGGCATTAAGTCTGGCGTGAACTGCACGCGCTTTGCATCGAGACCCAACACCGTGCCCAACGTCTCAACCAGTAGCGTTTTGGCGAGACCGGGAACTCCTATCAACAAGGCGTGGCCGCCCGAGAGGATCGTAATCAACGCCCGCTCGATGACCTCGTCCTGACCAAAAATAACCGTGGCGGCACTGCGATGCGCGGCCTTTACGCGTTCGGAAGCGGCCTCCAGGCGCGGAACAATCGATTCGTCGGTCTCCGTGATCATGCTCATACGCGCGGCGATTCCCTGTTTTTATTGTGTGATGAAGTTTACGGCGAAACTCGTCGATTGGTCTCGTTGAGATTTCGTACGATCAAATGCGCTTGGGGTGCGGTCAAGTGAATGTTCGTTAACGGCGCGGGCGCCATTCAGCCTCGGCTTTTCCATACGATAGTGTTTAAGGACGAGGATCATACCTTAGGCAAGGGGCTATCGCCCACTGCTGGCGCTCCCGAGTGGCCCTTGCCACTGCGCCAGCCAGGCCAGCGGTGGCCGCGCGCAGGCTGGCGCAGTGGCAAATCACCCGGTTTTTTGCCGGGGATATACTTCAGTTCAGCCGGTATTCGCCGTCAAGCAACCGCACCTGGGCGGGAGAAACCAGTCGACTGTGGCTCACGGTGACCTTGAAAAGCGGGCCATCCAGGTTGGCTTCCCAGAAATCGAGAAAACTGCGCAATCTCGGAAAGCGTGGGTGTAAATCCAATTCCTGCCAGATAAACGTCTGAAGCAGCGCTTGGTGATCCGGCATCCGGTAGAGAATCTCCGCCGTAGTAAGCGAATAGCCTTCAAGGATGCGGGCGAAGTTGGATGTTCCCATACACATCTCCTTCGTGATCGATTAATCCGCACGGTTTTATAGATTTGCGACTCACAATACCTGCTCGTCATTCTACCGGGGCAATGGTGTAACAGTCATTGAAAAACTGCAGCGAATCAAATGTTTGGCAGCCGCATATCGACTTGGCTAACAAGCAAGGGGGCGCAAATTAATGGGGTTTCTCGATGTCGCGCTGACCAGTTTCACGACTTTTTTCGCTACGATCGGGCCTGTCGAGGCAGCCGTGCTTTATGCAGCCTTCACCACTGACATGGGCTCAGATGAACGCCGCCGAGTGGCCTTCAAGGCGGTTTTGATCGCAAGTGCCGTTCTGCTCGTGTTCACGCTGTTCGGACAACCGCTGTTGGCGAGGCTGGGCGTCACAATTGCGGCATTGAAGACCGCCGGTGGGGCGATCCTCGGCCTCATCGCGCTCGATATGATCTTCTCGCGGCCAAATTGCGCGTCAAAACTCACTCCGAAAGAGGGTGAAGAGGCGTTGCACAAGGACGATCTGGCGGTTTTTCCGATGGCGACGCCGTTGCTTGCGGGCCCTGGGGCGATGAGTGCAGGGATTTTGCTGGCAGCACAAGCTGGCGGTGACGTCGTTCAATTGGCCGGTGTTCTCACGGGACTGGGGGCCGTTTTGGCGATGACTCTCGGTTTGCTTCTTATCGCGCCGGAGCTGGCTCGTTTTCTCGGAGTGACGGCACAGCGTGTTTTGATGCGAGTTTTCGGAATATTGCTGGCTGCGATCGCCGTGCAGGCGCTGTTCGATGGCCTCAAGGAAGGCGGGCTTTCTGGTGGCTAGAGCATCGCGGACCTGGAAGTTGGAGGTCAGCCGTATAAAGTCTGACCTCCTTTTCCCAGTTATGGCCTCGTCGTTCATTTCAACAGCATTGAGAAATTAGTCGGTGGCGGTGCTGAAGAGGCCATAGCGGTCGAACGTCGTACTCCTGTCTGCAGCGTTATTGTCGACGACTTCACCGTATGCCTGCTGCTGGTCGAACAAGTCGGCGGAGAAGTCCGCTCGGGCGGTGGAGGCAACTGCGAAGACGGAAGCGGTAGCGATGACGCTCAGGATCGTTTCCATGATTTTGTTCCCTTGAATTCATGCTTTGGGTGTTTTCGCGATGCTTGATGCGAACGCGCCCGACTTACTCGGCGTCAGCGGAAAGGAAACCGTTCGGGTGCAGATTCTGACCGGAGCGGATTGCGTCACGGTCGACGTTTTCGCCGTAAACCTGCTGCTGGTCGAAGAAGTCAGCGGAGAAGTCCGCTTGGGCAGCGGAGGCAGTTGCGAAGATGGAAACGGCGGCAAAGATGCTCAGGATCGTTTTCATGGTTTAGTTCCTTCATGAGTCACGGCGTCAGTGATTGCAGTTTGCTTGATGTGAACGCGCCGAGTTACTCGGCGTCAGCGGCAAGGAAACCGCCCGAGTGAAGGGTCTGGCCGGATCGGACTGCGTCGCGGTCGACGATTTCACCGTAAGCCTGCTGCTGGTCGAAGAAGTCAGCGGCGAAATCGGCTTGGGCAGAGGAGGTAACTGCGAACACGGTAGCGGCAGCGATGATGCTCAGGATCGTTTTCATATTTTTTCCTTTGGTGTTTTGTTGGTCTGAATTGTTGAAATTCTTTTTTTGCTCATGACGTTTCGTTCGTTCGACACAAACGAAGATAGGCTCCGAATTTTGGAAAAGGAATTCACATGGCGATAAGGCGTGCTCACGTGGATGCGAGGCACGGTTGAAGGGCCGGGTGAGGCCGCCCAGGGTTCAGTTTGCGGCGGCGTAGAATTCGAAATAATAACAATATTACAATAGGTTGTGGATATTCTCGATGGTGTTTTAAGGTGCTTTCTCATCGTTCTTATTAGTTTTCTTTGAGCGCTATTTTGGCTTGCCGCGGCACGCAATCCGCGTTGACTTTACAGTTTCGCTCACGAGGTCTTAACGCGCACTTCACGGTCTCGGAGGGCTCCGCTCGCGCTTTCGTGAGCGCGTCTTGCAACTGAGTTCAGAGTCCAGTGACTATCTCGCAGATTGTTGCCTTACATTCTTTTGCAAGGGCAATTTATTGCGCGCAGTTATACGACTGTTCCGATTTGAACCTGCGATTAGGGGCTTCTTAAAGGATTGTGTGCTTGCTTGAATTCCGTTGTGTAGTGAATTCGTAGGAGCGTTGGTTGTGTTCAAG
>DAOUZE010000521.1 GCA_030665765.1 Filomicrobium sp. | reverse complement strand
ATGCCCCAGAGCTTCGACTACTATGTCGAACTGGCTGTAAAGCGGTTCCAGGCCACCAATGGTCTAGCACCGACCGGCATTGTAGGCCGACGTACAAGGGCGGCTTTGAACGTCTCTGCGAAATCGCGACTGAGGCAGCTCAAGAATGGTCTGGCTCGTCTGCGCCGCTATATCAACAAGACGAAGAAGGGCCGTTACGTCGTGGTCAACATTCCCGCCGCCCAGATCGAGGCTGTTGAGAATGACCGCGTCGTCAGCCGCCACGCTGGCGTGGTTGGCAAGATCAGCCGTAAAACACCGATCTTGAGATCGCGGATCCACGAGCTGAACTTCAATCCTGTCTGGCGCTTGCCACCGACAGTCGTTTCCAAGGATCTGATCCCGAAGGGCAGGCGGATGGAACGCGCCGGCAAGGACGTCCTCGTGAAATACGGCATCGACGCCTATGACGGCAGCGGACGTAAACTCAACCCTGAGAAGATCAATTGGCGTTCATCCATGCCGCACAGGCTTTCCTACCGCCAAAAGCCAGGTGAGGATAATCCCCTGGGCTTCGTCAAGGTCAACTTCCATAATGGTCACTCCGTTTACCTGCATGACACCCCTTCCGAATCCCTGTTCGGCCGCAATTTCCGCGCCGCCAGTTCGGGCTGTGTCCGCGTTCACAACATCGAGGATCTTTCCGCCTGGCTGCTATCCGGAAACAGGGGTTGGGACAAGTCTCAGGTTCTCAACATCAAGGAATCAGGGGAAACTAAGAATGTCCGCTTGAAGCGGCCTGTCACCCTCTACATGGCTTACATTACGGCCTGGGCGACCTCCGACGGCGTCATCCAGTTTCGCCGCGACATCTACCGCAAGGATGGTATCGGCCGCGCCGCGGCCAGCTACTGATCGCGTAAGCCTGACAAAATGTCGCAGTTGGCCGCTGAGCCGGCAATTTTTTGACTTTTGTTTCATCGCACCTGCTTCAGTTTCGCAATGATGCCCCTGTCGAATACGTCAGGACGTCGATGCTGATGACAGGAGCACGCAAATGCCTCAACCAAAACACGGCGCCAAAAGCCTGAGACGCGCAACGGTACTCGCAGTCGCTTCAAGCATTCTTTGCGGCGCGGACCAGAAAGATCGTCGACCGTGAAGGTTTGCTTGTGGCCGCCGGACTACTTGACCAATCTCAAGGCGGTGCGGTGCAAGACAACCGAAAGTTTACGAATTCGGTGGTCAAGTCACCTGATCAGAGGGCACTAATGTCTAGCGAACTCAACACTTCGGTCGCATTGTGCCACAATCAGGCCTTGGCTAAGCTCAGAAACAATTGAATATATGTAAGGTCTCGCCGTCGGTCTCGTGCACCGATGCAGGTTCAATCAAGAGGCCTCACAAAGTAGGGAACGGGTAGCGCTTCATGGACTACGCCAAGAAATTCGACGACGCGATTGCGGCCTTGCACCGTGAAGGCCGTTACCGGGTTTTTGCGGATCTAAAGCGCCGTTGCGGCGAGTTTCCGCATGCCGCACATTTCGGCGTTGCGAATGGCCCGCGCGACATCACGGTGTGGTGCTCCAATGACTATCTCGGCATGAGCCAGAACCCTAAAGTTCTCGCCGCCATGCATCAGGCGATCGACACCGTCGGCGCAGGTTCCGGTGGCACACGCAATATTGCGGGCACGACGCACTATCACGTTGAGCTCGAAGTCGAGCTAGCCGACCTGCACCAGAAAGAGGCAGCCCTCCTATTCACGTCGGCGTTTGTCGCCAACGATGCCACGCTCGACACCATCCAGAAGCTAATCCCAGGCACGGTGATCTTTTC
>DAOUZE010000221.1 GCA_030665765.1 Filomicrobium sp. | reverse complement strand
CATCACGAGCAGTACCGTCAAGGCGATTGCGCTTCCGGTGATCCCTAGGATGTGGATCCAGAAATCGGCAAGTCGTTCGCCGGAAGTGTACTGAGGAAAATCTGTGCTCACCATTATTCGGCGCGCCTTAAGAATGGTACTGCTGCTTGAGCGTGCGATGGCACCATCTTACACCATGATCCACCAAATGCGCAGATGCGTGGCGGAGAGCCCAGGCGGCGGCGCTATTACGCCCTGTCCGCACGCCCATACAACTCCGATCCGAAGCTCTGGTAGCCCTTGATAAAATGAGAGTTGTTGGACTGTTTCATGGCTCTGCGTGTCGTCGCATCGCCAGAAGCCGGTTTTCCAGAAGACGAGTTCTAGATTTCGCGCCGTTACATAAAAAGATAAAGTCGCATCTGATCAGGATGCCCGCCGCGACGGATTGGTGAGCACAACTATTATCTGCTGTTTCCCGCAGGCCATCTCAACATGCGGTCCATTGGAACCGACAAGTTGTAGTGTGTCCGGGGGACCGAGGCGAACGCCGAAATCCTTACACTCGCCTTGCAGTGGGCGCTTACCAGCGTCGCCATCCAGATTCGAAGGCGGGCCCGCTGTAGAAGCGCGAGCCTTTATAAAAGCTGTCGCGTCCATTCCACCACCAGCCCTGACCTCTGGGTGGAGCATGGCGTGGCTGAAACCTTCGCGCGAGGTAATGACGTCTTCTGGAGTCTGATCTCGACCAGCGTCCGCATCGCTTACAATCATCGTAAACGTCTCTGCGTCCATATGAGTCGCAGCATCCCGCGACATGGATAAGTCGCGAGGTGTCACGATACCCTTGGGCGTGAGCCGAGTTCGGTAACGGACCGGCAGCAATGAAATAACATGCGAGGAGACAAACGAGCCGTCCTGGAGCCGAGAGAAAATGTAGGGGCACGAATCTTTCTCCTACTAATCAGTACCGAATTATCCGGTGCAATGAATTAAAGTCGAAACGGCGTTTGATCGCCAGCTTTTACTTCTGCTCATATTCCTGATTAATTGATGTTGCTTAAGATTCTATGGCACGAAAAAAATCCGGTCAGATTATGTGCTCTTGATGCACCCTTTTTCTGATCATGCAAGAGGCCGCGCCGACGGTCGGAATGAGAGCTAATCCGACTGTCTTAAGAAATCATCAGGTGCATCCTGGATCGTAAGGTTCCTGCTTTCGAAGGCGAACTTCGCGTTTGCCTGAGTAACAGCATGCCTAATCGCAAACATGAGGCTTTCCTGAGCCCCGAGAAAATCGCCGAGGTTCGTACTTCGCGTAAAGCAATAAACGAGCATATTGATCGCTTCGTCGCTGAAGGATTCGATAACGACATGCTGGGCGGCTGCGGGTGGCTGTGCGAACTCACTTGAGGTGGACAAGAAAGTTCTGATCGAGTCCGTGATTGAGGAGAGTTGATCAAGCTTCGTGCTACAGTGCAGTTTTACACTGACGCGGATCCGCCGATGCTTCATCTTGCTGACATTGATGAGTGGCGCGTTGGCAAGGGCGCTATTGGGTATGTGGACAAGCGTCATATCGAATTGGCGAACCGCAGTCGAACGAAGCGAAACGTCTTCAACGACACCTTCCGCCACCCCTTCTGCTCTGATCCAATCGCCGATGACAAAACGCTCTTCGGCCATATTCGACATGCCGCCGATTAGGTTCTTGAAAAGATCCTGGGCTGCGAGGGCGGTTGCCGCTCCGGCGATCCCAACACCTGTCAGCATTGGTCCAATGTCGATACCCCAGACTCCAAGAACCGAAGCGATTCCAAGCACAACGGCTATGACTTTCAGGATCTTTTCAATCCATCCAGCGTTCATAGTGCGCCGCGTGCGGGATGATCCTGCGATAACGGCCGCACCGAGGGTTGCGCTCTCAAAGGCGGCGGAAAAAATGGCGATCACTAGAACGGACATCGAGATCTTGTTCGATATGTCGCCGAGTGGTCCTTGGAAATCGACCAGAGCGATTGCCGCAATCAGTCCCAACGAGAAGACGAACAGTTCGGCCCCTCTCTGAACTGCCAGACGCAGGTCGTCAGAGACATCGAATTCGAAATACGAGAGGCACGCTCGGATGGCGCTCAAGAAGAGCTTTGCCATGGGGCGGCGTGCCACCGTAAACACGAGGACTACCCCAAGTGCGGCCCCAACCCGCCACCAGTCAGTTTCCAATAGATTAGACATAGTTGACGTAGGGAATTCAGACATAACTTCGTCTGGCACAAGGCGTCTCCTGTTGGCTGACAGGCTAGCGTGCTTGCCCGGTTTCAAGGCATCGCGGCAGAGGCCAGGGTCTAGATCCACCCGCCCTAATTATCACCCCAGACTAAATGATACGAACCGACCCCTGGCAGCTGCCAGAGGCCGGAAAAATAAAAGGCTATGCGTGTCTCAACAGAGTTCTGACCCGTTTTTAAGATCCGCGAGTCAAGCGTTCTTCCGCTTGTTGCTTGGTCCGGTTTCAGCTCAAGGCTTCGCCAGCCAAAGCCGCGGCCGTCGCTGTTCTTTGCAGTGTCGCAGCCAAGAGCCATTGAGGTCAACGAGAGATCCGCGAGATCTTGGAGCCTTCAAGTGTAAGGTTATACATCAGGCCCTTTGGATCGAGAACGAATCCAATAACGGGGCTGGTGATCTTATTGGTATCGATGGATCCGCCCACACCCAAGGTAATGATTGCGACTGAGCCGTCGACACCGACTTTCCATCCGGCTGTTGATCTGAATTGTTGGAGCGCTGACTGCGTCATGAACATGATAATGACGGACCGTTCTTGGATGCCAAGCTGGAAGCCGATTGAGGCGGATATGGTGTTGTAATAGTCGACAGTGCGGCCGTGAATAAGAAGCGCGCCTTCTCCGTACTCGCCACCGATTCCAAAACCTGCCTTTACCACTGACGGGAAAACAAGAACCCCAGCAGACTTATTTGCTAGACCGCGAGCGCCTTCGATTTGGTAGAAGAACTTATCGAGCGTAGCGCGAACGTCAGCATCAATTTCAGGTGCCGATGCAGCTTGGCTCCTGGGAGCGATTGCGACCACTGCGACAAGCGCAAACACGGCAATCCTGACGATCTGACGAAACATTTATCTAACCTCTGAGGTTGCTGGCTATGATCGACATGGGCGAAGCTAAATAGAAGCAATGATGAGCAGCGATGACGATCGAACGTTTTGCGGTTCATTGCGGAAATCGCTACGTGGACGACTATGAGCAAGAGCCCTTTGTCCACTGTCCTGGAGTCGGTCCACGGTAACACATCTGTTGCTGCCACAGGCTGTCCAGGTTCCACATTCCATCAGCCCAGGAAACGAACCCGACAAACCGTTGGCCGAAAATCGAATCGTCGAGGTATCCTGTCTGCACGATCTCAACCACGAAGCCACTGCTGTCCGTTCGCTGCGCCAACTTGAAGACCGTGGTTGGTCGCCCCTCGAGTGCTTCGGGATGTGAGCGCATTATTGGCATGAAGAGACCCACGACAGACTCGCTGCGCTTGTTTATGAACTCTGGCCGTGTGCTTTGAGTAAACGACTTCGGCATAGCGTTCGGCTGAGCGTACTTCGCTGCCATTTCCTCGGCATCAGAGCGTTCCGCAATCGCCGGCGCGGCACTGCAGAAAACAGCTAAGGTCGCCGCCGCGAAGCCGTTGCAAAAGTTTCTAAATGTAGATCCGTTTGCCATTCGCTTCTCTCCAAGTTCCAAATGCCTTTTGGAATTCAGTAATTCCATGTGAAATTTGTACCGCAGCTACATTTTCGTCATGTAAGGGGTCAAAGCAGGTGCCGCCAAGCATTCCCTTAACTCACAGAAACCCTCCTAACCGATAAACGTCTCAAGAGCCGTGGGCGTTTATCTGCCGATTGTCAGGCTGGCTACGTGTGGCCAGACGGCCCATCTCGCTCTAACCTTCAACATGGGCCACCCGATGGCGGTTGATGAGCCTGGACCGGCCCATGGGCAATTCGTCGTCGCGGCTGGTGAAATACATTTTTTTTCGCAAGCACTCGGGTTCGACTAACTGAGACGCGATGATCGAGTCTCTTGGTGTTCGCCATCAGAAAGCCAAAGCAAAACTCATCAGGAGCCAGTCCGTTGCGAAACCTTTTGCTAAAAGACGGCCGAAATCTAAGTTATCAAATCTATGGCGATCCAAATGGCTCCCCGGTAATTTTCTCGCATGGTTTCTCCGACTCTTGTTTGATCAAGCAGCCTGATGATGCATTGACCGCATCACTCGGTGTCAACATTATTGCCGCCGATCAGCCGGGCGTGGGAGAGTCCTCTCCAAAGCCCGGACGCACAATGGTTGAGTGGGGCTCCGATATGGAAGAGCTCGCCAATGCACTCAGATTGGATCGTTTTAGTGTTGCAGGACACTCGGGCGGCGCCCCTCACGCGCTGGCGATAGCACACCGTCTACCTGACCGGGTCGACAAGGTCGTTCTGGCCTCGCCGGTTGGTCCGCTCGATGATCCCGCAATGGTTAAGCTCTTACGTCTCAAGGACCTCAAGATACTCGTGTTTCTGAAGCGTTGGCCTTGGCTGCTACGCTGGAGCATGAAATTGCAGGCCAAACAGGCGATGGGCAACGTTGTGAAATATGCCGAGAACCTTACCCGGGCCGATGCTTCGGATGCATCGACAATTCTTGGAGATCCCGATCAGAAAAACATGTTTGTCGATAATTTCACTCGAGGTCTGGCCCAAAATGGTGAGGGACTCATCGAAATGACGATGGCACTTTGGAATTGGGGTTTTGCCATGTCGGATATCACGCAACATGTCGACGTCTTTTACGGAGACGCCGATGACATACTTGATCCGAAAATGTGCGTGCTTGTTACGAAGAGGCTTGCAAACAGTAGCGGGCATGTGTGGCCCGGGGCAGGGCACTATGGTTTTATTGATCGCGAAAGGTGGACGGGTTTTGTCTCCGCGATGCGTTAGTTAATCCAATATTACCCGGGCGTGTTGACGATCCGGCTTCCCGGATTCAGGTCACTTCAACGCTTTCTTTTTTGGTTAATGCTCCGGGCTAGGAGTTGTCGATATTTGCAGATGCGAAGACGGATGGAATCCGTTGCGAGAACCCGGTTCAGCGGCTAGGCTTGGTTGACGATGTCCCTGCTCCGGGAATGTCGCAGGACTTGTAAAGTAGCGCTTTACTATTCGTTCGATCGCGCCAGATCAGTGCTCAAATTAAATGTTTTGGAGTGTGTGAAATGAGAAAGCTCATTCTCGGAGCCGCATTGACAGTATTGATGTTCCACCCTGCCTACGTCGAAGAAGACTGCGCCAAATCATGGAATGCTTACGATGTGAGCGGTGATGGTTACCTGAAGGGAGATGAGGCAAAGAAGTTCCGGGACGATATGGCGATAAAAGGAATAACTGTCGGAGCGACCAAGGACGGTCATGTTTCCGCTAGTCAGTATTCGAAGGCCTGCCAAGCTGGCTTCTGGGAGAACCTGTCAGAAGAATCCCGCAACTAAGTTTAGATTCTGCAGGTACTTGCCCGATCGCCAACATAACTACTTGCTCTAAGAGGCCGGCCGTTTCATTTTCGGCCGGCTTACGCAGCTTGATGCACGCGGTTCCCTTCCGGGAATCTGATCGTGAATGTGTAACCATCAGAGCAATGCCGGCCAAAAGTCCTTGCCGGGCGGCGGGTATCTGCGGCCCGGTTTTGATCGTCCGGAGAAACTAATCAGCCCCATTGCATAGCGCAGACTGGTGCTTGTTCTACGTTGGCCGCGTGTCCGGATCTGCTAGACCTTCCCGAAATTCCCCGACGACAAGAGACGGGTGCAGGTTTGTCCCTCTCGCGGTTTACAGGCGCCTTCAGGCTTGTCCATAGGGGAGGACATCCCATTGTTTTGGAGGGACGGTTCCAGCCATGTGCGTACATCGAACACGTGCAATCGAGGGATGTGATGAGTGGTCGAGGTCCATGAAGGAGGTTGCGTCTGCGGGCAGACCCGTTACCGAGTGCGCGGCACGCCGCGGCGCGTGACCGCCTGCAGCTGCGCGTGGTGCCAGAAGCGTATGGGCAGCGCCATTGGCATATCAGTTTACTTCTTGAAGTATGATGTCGAGATCACAGAAGGAACTCTAGGAAGCTATCAACTGACCTCGGACGCTG
>DAOUZE010000399.1 GCA_030665765.1 Filomicrobium sp. | reverse complement strand
GTCCTTGATCCTTGCAAACTCATCTCCCACCCCGACAAACGCTAGGACCTCTTCACATCAGTCCCAGTCTACATCAGAAGCAATCTTCACTTGGTCATCTGTATAGGGCCAACGGACTTCACGCTCCTGCTTCGTGAGCCTTCGGTTGCCATCGGCATGAAGTCGCTGCTTCTTGAGCTTTGTGATGTAGCGGCGAGTTTGTCCTCTAATCTCTTGATCGATTTCGTTGACGGCCTGCTTTAGCTCTCGTGCGGGGTCAGGCGGTCCATCGAGTAGGAATCCAAACTCATCTTTCAGCTTGTTTAGTGCCTCAATCACCTTAGCCTTCAGTTCAGCGCTGAAAGCCTGAGTTGCCTTCAATGTGGCTATGACTTCAGTTTTCTCCTTTTCGTCTTTCTTCTGAGTACCACTCTGCGAAGCGACCCATTCTCTGAGTTCAGTTCGGCTCATTCCTGGGCTGATAACACCCTGATCTATAGCCAGATCGCGCTGCTCATCGTCCATTTTGGCAATCTGATAAACGATGGAGAAGTGCGGAGGCAGCAGAGTAGACACCTGCTCTTCATGAAGCTTCGAATTGCCTCCGATCTTCGCTAGCTTTGTGAAGGTGGGGCGACTGAAGTCGAGCTGTGACTTCAGCTCTTCCAGCTCCTCTTCTGTGCGTTCCTCTTTGGCTTGAGTACACAAACGCGCAGTCTCCAAAACGCCTTGCGTTGTTCTCTGCCAGCTTGAATTAATGCGTTCCGCCAAGTCGTTCAGTGTGGCATCACTGGACATGACTACACTCCTAAATTTCACCGGTGAAATTGCTCAGAATAAAGAGGGGTATAGTGCGAGGGCTGAGTTTTAGCCCTCAAGCACCTGGATCGGTTCAGACACAATCATGGCTTGGCCACCTCCTCTGAAAGCGAGAAATTGACAAGCTCTATGATGCTTCAATCAGAGAACGGACTGGAAGATAAGCTGGAGCGGAAGGGTCACTTCGAAAGTGGTTATGAACTAACAATTGCATGATAGGTAAATCAGCACAGAGAGCTCCGAAGCAACATGCTAGTTGTTCATACTACCCAGCACTTCACAGTTCCGCCTCCTTTATTTGGCTCCTTCACTCAGAAGCTGTTATTGGGGGCGCACAAATGAGAAAATTGACTTTCTTGGCAGTCGCACCGCTGCTGATAATGCTTGTTCCGCATGCAGCCATGGCTGGGCCCAAAAATAAGCATTGGGGCCCACCAGGCCTGGCTAAGAAAGGCGGACTACCTCCAGGCATCGCTAAAAAGTACGCAAGGGGTCAGCGGTTGCCCTACGGTGCCTATGTTCCCATCGAAGCCCGTTATTATGCACGACTTCCATACCAATCTCCGGAGGGCCGGAAATGGGTACGGATCGGTCGCGATCTTTACCTGCTTAGCGCTGCAACGGGCACAATCGTCGATGTTACCTATGGCTGGCTCCGTTGATTGAGCGTTGAGAATCCAATCTGAAGTCCAGGAGACTGACAAATGTTTCGCCAACTCGTTTGGCTTGCCGCATTTTCGCTCATCGCCGCCGTGTCGCTGCCTCCAAGGAGCCAAGCCGCATCAGCATTCGAAATCGATGCCGGTGTTCGCGCCACGCTCGACAAGTTCTTCTATGAAATCCCTGGCGCGCGCGATCTTGCCGATAAGTCAGTTGGGATACTTGTGTTCCCATCGGTGGTCAAAGCTGGCTTCGGATTTGGTGGCGAGTATGGAGAGGGGGCGCTCCTTATCCGCGGACAAACGGCTGAATACTACAACACGTTATCTGCCTCTTTCGGATTCCAACTTGGCGTCCAAGAGCGCTCCGTCATCATAATGTTCATGACACACACAGCTCTCGAACAATTCCGGTCAACAGCCGGATGGAAAGTTGGCATTGATGGCTCCATCGCCATCATCACGCTAGGCGTCGGCGGATCAATCGACACAGACAAGATAACCAGCCCCGTTGTCGGTTTCATCGTCGATCCAAAGGGCCTCATGTATAATCTGACGCTAGAAGGCTCGAAGATCACGCGGATTTACCGCTGAGCCGGCCCTCGGAAGCTCTTCCTATCCGTACTTACATAAAAATTTATCGGTATTCTTTTCCTCGCAATAACTACCTAAGCAAGCAATTATTTTCGTAATTAAGGGGGTGAAGGTATAGTGAAAAAAATTACTTAATAGGAAGAGCCAAAATCTATGCTGTTTAGCCAAGGCAAAGGCAACCAACTGCGGCAGCGGTTCGCCAGTAGAGACTTTAGGCGCCATGGTTTAAACGCTGAGTTTATTGGCGAAAACGCCGTCAAAATCACCAGGGATGGTATCTATGTAGGCCAACTTCGGAAGGTCGTTGGCTCGTATTGCTGGTATCCGAATGGTTTTGATAAGCCTCAGTACCGTACATTTTCTCCTGATCAAGCGCTGACGGCTATCCTGAAGAGCCGTAACCTTAAAGGCTAGCAGAGATCAATAAGTCCGTGCCAAACGACTGTACTTCTCAATGGAAGCTGGAAAAGAGAAAACGGTGGTGACCCCGCATCACCACCGCCTCTCGTGCACCCCCTATAGCCCGTCGCGCCAGTTCTTCCGTCGCGATTTTGAGCACGTGACAAAGCTATGAAGATTGAGCTGTCCCAACTAGTGCTCCAGAGCCACTCCAGAGAGCTTCCACAACCTAAGCGCTCCCACTACTCACCAACCTAACCAAACACATTACCTTTCACTAGTTTCACAACGAGTTTTCTCAATGCAATGTTATAGCTACATTTTTTGAATACCTAATGCTTTACTAGTCACTCCACTGATTATATAATATTGCATGCGCATGATTTGACAATGAGTGTGCTCATGAGCCTATCCAAGCAAGCCAAGACACTGACCAAACCTCAGATCAAACTCATCACAGGATTGATCCACCAGACACGTTACCCAGTCAGAAACCAGGCCATCTTTTTGCTGTCTGTGAGAGCAGGACTCAGGGCCCTGTCACCTTAAGATGTATCGGTCGAAGAAGATCTACGACTACCGAATTTCAAGCCGCCGCTGTCACGTCTTGCCATCTCTCCATCGCCGCAGCACGAAACTGTCGCATTGTTCTGCGTGAGATCAGATGACGCTGGACGTTGAAAGTGTTGTAGATAGCGGCGTGGGTTGAGAGAAATCGTTGCGCGGAACCAGCTGATTTGAAGCGCTGCATGCGCCGCTCTCGCTGCCGGATCGGCAAGTGAGAATTCTCGGCTCGATTGTTACTTCGCCCGCCCGTGATGTGGATGCGCTTCATCCCGAGAGTTTCGAGCGCAGCA
>DAOUZE010000407.1 GCA_030665765.1 Filomicrobium sp. | reverse complement strand
ACTAGAAGCGCTGCCAGTGTGAGGATTGTCTTTTTCATCGGTTCGTTCCTTCTCGAGATCTGCCTGTTAAATCTGTTTGCATGCGGCAGGTCTTCGTGACCTGTCTCGTTGCTTGAGAAGGAGAATGCCGCGTGTTCGCTGCACACGCTGTAACGAGGGGAACTCGGAGGAAAAGAGTGTTTTTAGACCAAAACGCCTAAGAGCGGGCGAGCTAACAAGATGATGCACTACTTGCCCTAATTTCACGCCGCTTCAGGAATACCGCTGCCGGTTGGGGAATTGACCGCCGTTACTGCCGGAAATCCGGGCAACTGCCCCACATAACCACATAAAATGTGGCCCAGAAGCAGGTCCGCTGCCGTCGGTTAAGACTTCACCCTTGACAGCAGGGCGAGCCGGCATGCCAAAAGCCTGCACTTGATTAACGGGCGTCCGCGCCGCTCACAGTGGAAATGGGATTTAGAGTGATGGCTATTACCGCCGAGGCGATTACCGACAGCATGTTGGCCAGTATGAAGACTGCAGATCACGGCAATCGACCCTACTCACACTGGTTCTTGAGCTCCTGCCTACCCGAGGATGCGATTGTGGCAACGCAAAACCTGCCCTTCGAGGCGCCCGAATTAGAAGGCCTTTCGGGCAAACGCGAGCTGCACAACAAGACCCGCACCTATTTTGACGCGCAAAATATGGAGCGCTTTCCGGTCTGCAAGGCCCTCAACGAGGCCTTTCAGTCCGAACGGCTCACCAAGGCGATCGCGGATCACTTCAATACCGACATCAACGGCAGCTTCCTGCGCGTCGAATACGCCCAAGACATCGAGGGGTTCTGGCTTGAGCCGCACACAGATCTTGGTGTTAAGCTATTCACAATGCTGCTCTATATCTCAGATGGTCCGGGCCACTCCGAACTCGGCACCGACATCTACGACGCCGACAAGAGACATGTCGCCCGCTCGCCGTTTCAATCGAACGGCGCTATGGTGTTCATTCCATCGAGTGTGACCTACCACGGCTTCGAGCCGCGCAAGATCGAAGGCATCCGCAAATCGATCATCATCAATTACGTGACCAACGACTGGCGAGCGCGAGAACAGCTGCCGTTTTCAGACACTCCTATACGTCACTGATCCGGAGGCGCGCCAAACGGCACGAGTGTCACTCAGGCGCGCCCTTCGCCGCGACGTCGTATCCCGATTTATTCAGAGCATCGAGCACACGCTCCAGGTGCGCCCTGTCCCGCGTTTCGATAACGACGTGCAGTTCGGCCCCCTTCGCGGGCAAATCCGTGAAGACCCGTTGGTGATAAACCTCGACCACATTGGCCTCGGCTTTGGCGAGCACCGACGACACCGTCGCCAACTGCCCAGGCCGGTCCGGAATCTCGATTGAAAGCTGCGTCAGACAGCCCTGGCGAGCGAGTTCGCGGGTCAGCACGCTGGCCAATAGCCGCGTATCGATATTGCCGCCGCATAAGGGTAACCCAACCTTACGTCCCGCGAAACGCTCCGGTTCCGCGATGATCGCCGCTAATCCTGCCGCCCCGGCCCCCTCGACGACGGTCTTTTCAATGCCGATCAATAGGCTCACAGCCCGCTCCAGCTGCGGCTCGCTGACCAGCAGAATATCGTCGACATACTTCCGCACTAGCGGTGTCGTGATCTGTCCTGGCGATTTGACGGCAATGCCCTCAGCCAGTGTATCACCGCGCATCGGCAAATCTGTTCCCCGAACCGCATTGTACATCGAAGGGTAGAGCCGCGCCTGAACCCCCACCACCTCAATGTCGGGCTTGATTGCCTTCGCCGCGATCGCCATCCCGGAAATCAGCCCACCGCCCCCAATCGGCACGATGAGAGCGTCGAGATCCGGAGCGGTACTGAGCATTTCTGTGGCAACCGTGCCCTGTCCAGCGATCACCAGCGGATCATCGTAAGGATGGATGAAGGTCAACCCTTTGTCGCGTCCATATCCGAAGGCGAACTTAGCCGCTTCTTCAAGCTGCGTCCCTTTCAGGATAACTTGCGCCCCGTGACCCCGTGTATTCTCCACCTTCACTGTCGGGGTCGGTTCAGGCATCACGATGAAAGCTGGAATACCGAGCCGTTGAGCGTGATAAGCGACTCCTTGAGCATGGTTGCCAGCCGACATCGCGATGACACCCTTGCGGCGCTCTGCATCGCTCAGCGCAAGTAACCGGTTGAGCGCACCGCGTTCCTTGAACGAGCCCGTAAATTGGAGGTTCTCGCGCTTCAGCCAAATCTCCGCACCGAACAACTCAGACAACGTCCGGCTATGGTCGCACTCCGTTCTTTCGACGGCATCCGCTATCCGCTCGCCAGCTGCCTGAATACATAGCAACGTCAGTTCACTCGCACCCGCGGCCGTTTCTACACTTTGGCTACCTTCTTTCACGCCTTCCAACGGCCTCTCCCATCCAGCCCGCTCCGTTCTCGTAAATCAGACAGCGGGACAACAAATCCTTTGCCCGGAATAACCCACCCTGGCTACAAAGCTCACAAATCACAAGCTGACCAACGCATTTCACAGGAGAGGATCAAGATGGCGAATGTTGCATTTATCGGACTGGGCGTCATGGGCTACCCGATGGCGGGACACCTGCTGCAAAAGGGTGGCCACGACCTCACCGTCTACAACCGCACTTTCGCCAAGGCCGAAGCCTGGGTTGCCGAGCACGGCGCCGGCCGCGCCGTCCGCACGCCCGCCGAGGCCGCGAGAGATGCCGACTTCGTCTTTTGTTGCGTTGGCAACGACGAAGACCTGCGCTCCGTCACGCTTGGAGAAAACGGCAGCTTTTCAGAAATGAAGGCCGATGCTATTTTCATCGACAACACAACCGCCTCCGCTAACATAGCCCGTGAACTCTCCGCCGCCGCGAACGCGAAGGGCTTCCATTTCATCGACGCCCCGGTGTCCGGCGGTCAAGCGGGCGCCGAAAATGGCATACTCACCGTTATGTGCGGTGGCGATGAACAAATTTTCAAACGCGCCCAACCGGTTATCGCTTCGTACGCCCGGATGGTGAATTTGATCGGCCCCGCTGGCGCTGGCCAACTCACCAAAATGGTCAATCAAATCGCCATCGCCGGCCTAGTCCAGGGGCTCTCCGAAGCCATTCACTTTGCGCAGAAAGCTGATCTCGATATCACCAAGGTGATGGATACGATCTCCAAAGGCGCGGCACA
>DAOUZE010000454.1 GCA_030665765.1 Filomicrobium sp. | reverse complement strand
TCGCGCTTGGCGAAGTCGATCATAGTTGGTGGATTCTCCTCCCAAGAGCCAATTTCAAAGGGCAGCACGCGCACTTCGTAACCCGCCTTGCGCATCATTACCGCCTCAACCTGATCATGGCTCAGGATATGCCCGCCAAGCGGTGGCTTGCCCGGCAGCAACGGAAGATCACAATGCACCTTGAAAGGACGCACCCGAACCAGCGCGTTATGGCCCCAGAATGGCCCGCAATCGGCAACCCACCAAGCCTGACCCATTGTGTAGGAGCGCATACCGTGACGCATGCCGAATTGGAAAATGCGGGCAAACGCACTGCTTGACGGCATCCCGACGACCAGGCTCTGCAGAATGCCCATACGGGGATGCGACTGCATCATACGCGTCATCTTCACGATAGCTTCGCCCGACATCAGACTATCAGCATCCAGCGGCAACATGAGATCGAAATCGGCGCCCCAACGTTCGCAGAAGTCACGCACGTTACCGGCTTTGAAGCCTGTGTTATCCGTGCGGCAACGATAAACGATACGATCTTGTTCCTGGCTCGAAGAACGCCATTCGCCAACCAATTGCTCTTCTTGTTCCGCGATCGCCGGATCGTCCGTGTCACTCAGCACGAAGTAGCTGTAAACGCCACCTTGTCCGGTTTCATCAAGGCTCTGCTTCACCGTTTGCAGCCGTGCAATGGCCCGTGCCGGATCTTCATTGCGTAACGTCATGAGAACGGCTGTCTTGACGAAGAGCGGCGTATCACGGTCCCCTGCCCGCGCGTAAGGCGCCACCGATTGCATCAGCGACGAATGAACATGAAGAAGCCAGAGACCGATGACAGCATTCCAGAAGCCAAGGATCGCCCATGGTGTTCCAAGCGCGAAACAGACGAACATGATACCGTCGACGAGGGTCCACCCGCCCGCACCCATTAGTTGGGCAGCAGCCGCCAGAAATCCGATGTAGCTGATGATATTCAAAGCCAGAACGGTGACACGGCGCCGGTTGAGTTCCGAGATGGACTGCAGGCGGGTCGGTAGGGTAAGCCTTCGACGCCGGGAGCCAAAGGGCAGTTTGGAAGAAGTTTCGACTGTATGGCTCATGGTCTTAGCTTTCTTATCTACCGCGCGAGTTGGCTCGCAGCTCCGGCAGTGGTGACCGTAATGACCGAAGTTAAAGCGGTGCGTAATAACTCAGCGACCTACAAAGTGGCCCGCGCCCTCTGGTACGCAAAACCGTACAAAGCGGAGCTGCGCGCAGAATCAATTGAACTCTCATCGAATAGCAACGCATTGGTCCGGACTATGTTCAGCGGCATTAGCCGCGGCACCGAACGGCTCATCTTCCGTGGGGAGGTTCCAGAGAGCGAGTTCGAATCGATGCGCGCGCCCATGCAGATCGGCGAATTTCCCTTCCCAGTTAAATACGGCTATTGCGCGACGGGGATCGTCGAGGAAGGTCCTAAAGATCTGAAAGGCAATACTTTTTTCTGTCTTCACCCTCATCAGGACCTATTCCGCGTCGCCCCCGAGCTGCTTGTACCCATTCCACCGTCGGTACCCGCCAAGAGAGCGACACTCGCGGCGAATATGGAAACCGCACTCAACGCACATTGGGATGCGGCAAGCAGCCCCTGCGACAGAATTGCCGTCGTAGGAGCCGGCGTCGTCGGCCTGTTGATCGCATATCTAGCCGCAAGGCTACCCGGCACTGACGTGATCGTGATCGATAGCAATCCGGCACGTCGCGAGATCGCGGTAGCTTTTGGCGCCCAGTTCACCTCACCCGAACAGGCTCCCGAAAACTGCGACATCGTATTCAGCGCCAGCGCCAGCGCCGCAGGCCTTGCCACGGCGCTTTCTTGCGCGGGCTTTGAAGCCCGTATTGTGGAGGTCTCTTGGCACGGCGCCAAACTGGTCTCGATCCCACTTGGCGGCCCCTTCCACTCGCGGCGCCTCAGCATTATCTCCTCCCAAGTCGGCCACGTCGCCGCTCGTCGTCGCCCACGCTGGGACTACTCGCGCAGAATTTCGGCGGCGATGAAACTGCTCGATCGCCCTGAATTAGACCTGCTCGTTAACGAAGAGATTGCATTCGATGATGCGCCAGAGCGACTTCCACTCATTTTGAGCACGGAATCAGCTGC
Source organism: Filomicrobium sp. (assembly GCA_030665765.1). Lineage (GTDB taxonomy): Bacteria > Pseudomonadota > Alphaproteobacteria > Rhizobiales > Hyphomicrobiaceae > Filomicrobium. Next base: position 551 of record DAOUZE010000454.1, on the reverse strand, counting down.
CTTGGCGCCAGTGATCCGTTACACGTGATAAGAATTACGCTAGTCTGACAGGAGCCGCCGATGTTTTCCGTCGAAGTCCGCGACCGCATCATGATCGCTCATTCGTTGCCCGACCCGTTTTTCGGACCGGCCCAGCACATGCATGGGGCCACGTTCGTGGTCGACGTTGCATTCTTCCGATCCAAACTGACGCGCCACAACGTTGTCGTCGATATCGGAGCCGCGCTATCGGTACTAAGCGAAACCCTTAAACCTCTCGCCTATAAGAACCTTGACGAGTTACCGCAGTTCGCCGGCCAGTTAACGACGACGGAGTTTCTCGCCAAACATATATTTGACCAGATGGTCGAAGCCGCCGAATTTGGAAAGCTCGGTGAGGACGGCCGCGGCATTGCCAAGATCCGCGTAACTCTGCATGAAACCGATCTGGCACGCGCTACCTACGAGGGACCTGTCGGTGACTGAAGTCTATTTCGCCATACCGGGGAACATTGAACAGCAAACGGGCGGCTACGGCTACGATCGGCGGCTGATCTCGGAGCTGCCGTCGT
>DAOUZE010000175.1 GCA_030665765.1 Filomicrobium sp. | reverse complement strand
CCGAAGGACAAGTCGCCGACGCTGGAGACGCGCGTGGCCGACCTTGAGGAGATCGCGGACCGGCTCGGGCTGCAACGGTTCGTTGTTTTGGGCGTTTCCGGTGGCGGACCCTACGCCGTGGCTTTGGCGGCGCGGCTTGGTCGGCGCGTTATGGGATTGGCTCTGGTCAGCCCTATGGGACCAATCGCGCAGTTCATGGTGGCAAAACGAGCCGGTATGATCGGCAGCAAATACGGTTCCGTTTCGCGCGGACACCGCTTGTTCTTCCTCGAGTTGCCAAAGCGCAAGCGCTTGTTGGCGCTACAGTCAGGCATCGGCGCACGTGCATTCAAGGCGGCGCCAAACTCGTTCGCGAAAATCTTTGCGCAGTTGTTGAGCCGCTCGGACACCAAGATGCTGTCACAGCCGCATGTCGAAAAGAGTTTGGTGGCAATGACGTTGGAGGCGTTGCGGCATGGCGTTGGCGGCGGGATGGCCGATCTTGCAGTATTCTCACGACCGTGGCACGTCGATTTTGAACGGATTACGTCGCCGGCTGTTGTTTTTCAGGGAACGGCGGATCGGATCGTTCCGGTTCCAGTTTCCGCTTGGCTGGCCGACGTCATCCCCAATTGCCGTTTCGAGCTTCTTGAGGGAGCGGGGCATTTCTGGGTTTACGATCACGTCGGTGAAGTCCTGAAAAGTTTGGCAGAGATTTCAGACTGAATTCAAAACTTCATGCGGCACGCGGTGAAATGCGGCTCAAAAGATCAGAAAGCTATGCGCAGGTACATCTCACTATTTGTTTTTCTCATCCTGACGACGCTTGTGGCGACGATTGCCCGTGCGTTCCCGCCTGGCGATTGGTATGAGGCCCTTGCGAAGCCGGAGTGGACTCCGCCGGGTTGGCTGTTTGGTCCGGTCTGGTCGTTGCTTTACCTTTTTATCGCGATCGCCGGGTGGTTGGTATGGCGTTCCAAGGGCTTGGGTCTGGCGCTGCTGTTCTGGTTAGCTCAGCTGACCTTTAACGGCTTATGGTCCTACTTTATGTTCGGCCTGAACGAGATTGATTCGGCGATGATCGACATCGCGCTTCTTTGGTTGGCGATCGCCGGGTTCATTTTAACATCCTGGCGCGTAAGCAGGCTTGCCGCACTAATGTTCGTGCCGTATCTGGCTTGGGTCAGTTTTGCTGCGGCGCTCAACTTTGCTGTCTTGAAGCTGAATTCGTAGACGGGCGGCCCCGTCACGTCCCGCCAATGATCCTGCCGGATCGTGCCCATAAGATTGGCCTTTCATGACGAATACGGTCCTCATCATCGACTTTGGCAGCCAGGTTACGCAGCTCATCGCGAGGCGCGTGCGTGAGGCTGGTGTTTATTCGGAGATCGTTCCTTTCAATCAAGCCGAGGGGGCGCAAGAACGGTTGTCTCCGAAGGCCGTAATCTTGTCTGGCGGACCAGCAAGCGTCACCGAAATGGGAACGCCGCGGGCCCCTGAATGGGTGTGGGCTTCGGGTTTGCCAGTGCTGGGGATTTGCTATGGCGAGCAGGCCATGGTGGAGCAACTTGGTGGCGGCGTCGAAGGCGGACATTCTCGGGAATTCGGCCGGGCCGAGATCGAGGTGACGGCAGATTGCCCTCTTTTTGAGGGGGTCTGGTCGCCTCGTGACCGTGACCAAGTTTGGATGAGCCACGGGGACCGGGTCACCGGTTTACCGGAGGGCTTCGAAGTCGTTGCCGTCTCCGAGGGGGCTCCTTTCGCGGCAATCGCGAATGAAGAACGCCGCTTTTATGGGGTGCAGTTTCATCCAGAGGTCGTCCACACCCCGCGGGGAGCGGCGCTGATCAGTAATTTTGTTCACAAGATCGCTGGCCTGCCGGGCGATTGGACAATGGCTCATTTCCGTACCGCCGAGATTACGAAAATCCGCGAGCAAGTTGGCACGTCAAGGGTCATCTCGGGGCTATCGGGCGGTGTCGACTCGGCGGTGGCTTCGGTATTGATACATGAAGCGATCGGCGATCAATTGACCTGCATCTTCGTCGATCATGGGCTACTGCGGGCCAGCGAGGCGGAGGAAGTCGTGGAGATGTTCCGCGGCGCTTACAATATTCCGCTGGTGCATGTTGATGCCCGGGAGCGGTTTTTGTCCGCGCTCGATGGCGTTGCTGATCCTGAAAAGAAGCGCAAAACGATCGGGGGTCTTTTTATTGAGGTCTTCGAGGAGGAGGCAGGTAAGCTTGGCGGCGCGGGCTTTCTCGCCCAGGGCACCCTTTATCCGGATGTCATCGAAAGCGTGTCTTTCACCGGTGGACCTTCGGTAACGATCAAGTCGCACCACAACGTCGGCGGATTGCCTGAGCGAATGAACCTTAAGCTTGTCGAGCCGTTGCGCGAGCTTTTCAAGGATGAAGTGCGTGTACTTGGCCGCGAACTAGGTCTGCCGGATGCGTTCGTCAGCCGTCATCCGTTCCCTGGACCGGGGCTGGCGATACGAATGCCTGGCGAGGTCACGGTGGAGAAGCTCGAGATCCTGAGGAAGGCCGATCAAATCTATCTGGAGGAGATCCGTAAGGCGGACCTTTACAATGAGATCTGGCAAGCCTTTGCTGTGCTGCTGCCGGTAAGAAGTGTCGGTGTGATGGGGGATTCGCGCACTTACGATTATGTCTGCGCGCTGCGCGCAGTTACGTCGATGGACGGCATGACCGCCGACTACTTCGACTTCAGCCACGAGTTCCTGGGGCGGGCTAGCACCCGCATTATTAACGAAGTCAACGGTATCAACCGTGTTGTCTACGACATCACTTCAAAGCCGCCAGGAACCATCGAGTGGGAGTAGGCCGTTCATCGGCCAAAGTAGTTGAAAGGCGGTTTTTAGAACGCTGAACGCAAAGCCATTCTCATGTAGGTGTGATCGGGCCACACCAGCTTTTATTGATTCGGTGAATGGCCTCTCCGATTGCTTGATTCGATCAAGGACATTTTGCAGTGCCTGGCGGCTTTCTCAGCCGGTCGTTTCAACGTTAGGGGTACACAAGCAATGCAACCAAGGACACTAGTAGCAATGGGTGCTGCCGCGGGCGTGGCCCTATTTGCGCGTGTGGCACGGGCTGGGCCGGATCTTGTTATCCAGGCTGCCGACTCGAAAGCCGATTTCATCGGTTACTAAGAGGGACAGCCGCTTGCCGAGGGCCGTATCGTCATTCGCGACGACGGGGACAGTGCGGCCAACTTGCTTGGTGCGGGTGAGTTTTTCCGTAGCTTTGTCGTGGTCTATGCTCCCGAAAACATCGACCTCATCGAGGAGGATACGAAGCGCAGCAAAATCGAGCCGGGCGAGCAGCGTGCTGTGAAGCTCAGTCTGGCCCGCGACAAGCTCAAACGCGACCGGAGCTATAACGGTTTCAACGCGGGATCGGCGGGTGGCTCTTTGCCGACCGGTCCTGGTGCGGCGGAATATGACGATGACCTGGCCCGTGATATCCAGCAGTTCCTCAAGGATCGGGCCTGCTCGGTGACTTCTGATGGGGATTCGGGGCATGGCTCCAAGCGTGCGCTGGCCGCTTTCCAGAGGAGCGTTGGTTTGCCGGCCAACGGCGATTGGAACAACGAGACCGCCGAGAGGATCGCATCCGTGATCCCAGGCCCGGGCAGCTCGGGACCGCAGAACGAGAAAGACGATCGGGGCCGCAGCAAGATCACCGCGTTTTCTGTCGTTGATCCCTATAACCTCATCAGGGAAAACAACGAGCTGAACAACTTGCTGTTGTGTACGGGATACCTTGATTGCGATTGACCGCCTTTAGCTCGCGTAACAAAGTTTGACGCCGGCGGCAGTGACCAACTGCCGCCATATCTTTTGGATAGGCTCTTTGCAAGAGTACTTAGTGGTCTACCCGGCAGTGTGTTAGCGGCGTCGCTGCCATGTGATCAATCGGCGGGCCGCCTCGGCGATATCTCTTTGCGAACGTGCGTAGGAAAACCGCAAGTATTGGCGGCCGCGGGCTGGGTCGAAATCAACACCTGGCGTTACGGCTACGCCGGTCTGTTCCAAGATCTGGTTGGCCAATTGGGCGCTATCAGCGCCGAGGTTTGAAATGTCGCAATAGAGGTAGAACGCCCCGTCGGCGGGAACAATCTTGTCGAAACCGGCCTTGGGAAGCTCGTGCAGTAGTAGATCGCGGTTGCGGGCATAGGTGGCTTTATTCGCTTCCAATTCGTCGATTGCCTCGAAGGCGCCTAATGCAGCTATCTGAGAGGCGGCGGGTGCGCAGATGAACAGATTCTGGACCAGCCTTTCGAAGATGCGGACGAGGCGGTCGGGAACGATCATCCAGCCGACCCGCCATCCGGTCATCGAGAAATACTTAGAGAAGCTGTTTATGACGATGGCGTCGTCGCTATAGGAGAGCGCGGTCGCGGCTGGAGCTTCGTAGGTCAAGCCATGGTAAATTTCATCGGAGATGAACCAGAGCCCCATTTTTTCACATGCCTCACACAGCTCTTTCAGCCGAGCGGGTTGCAACATGGTGCCTGTGGGATTGGCCGGTGAAGCTACTAGCAAGCCGCTCAAGTCGGTCGCGTCATGGCTGGCGCGTAAGGATTGTGGCATCGGCATCCAACGGTCCGCCCCAGATGTCTCGATGAGCTGAGGTGTGAGATCGAGCGTCTTCAGAATCTGGCGATAACAAGGATAGCCGGGTGATGGCAGTGCCACCTGCGACCCGCTATCGAAGAGACCGATGAAAGCGAGAATGAACGCACCAGAGGATCCCGAGGTCACAATTACGCGATCTGGAGCTACCTCAACCCCATAGGTTTCCAAGTAATGGCGGGCAATGCGCTCGCGCAATGGATCCATTCCAAGGGCGAGGGTGTAACCGAGGTTGTCCGTGTCGAGAGCGCAGCGAAGTGCGTCGAGGGCGGCTTGCGGGGCGGCTGTGCCCGGCTGTCCGACTTCCATGTGGATGATCCGCTGCCCGGCGCGTTCCTTGGCAGAAGCGGCACGCATGACGTCCATCACTATAAAGCTGTCGATTGCACTGCGCGCAGCTGCGGCTTTTCCACGTTGAATCGCGGGCTCATCGTCAGCATTAGCGTTCGTCATGCAGCCTAGTCCGTTGGTTTCGCCGACCATATCGACTGTGTGCTGATAGCATTGAATGCCATGCTGATGCCGCAATATGGCACGTTGATCGGGATCGCATCCGGGAGACTATGGCAGTAATAGCAGTTCCCGATCCAGATTTTCCCGGCGATCGTTGTGCGTTGGCGGACGAAGTGGAGAACAATGCATTGTGGCCGCGCTTTGACGCTCAATTGGTCGGAAACTAAGTTCGCGCAAGCGTTTTAATTCGGCCATTGTGGCGATAGACCGTGCCGAAGAAACCAAGTTTTGAACCTGTTGCCAGGCAAAAAAGGATGCATATGGTTCTCGCGGGGCACAGGCCGGAGCGAGTACGGCGATTCGGGGGTAAGGACACCATGAATTCTACTAGGTTCCGGGCGGGCATATTTTTGGGCCTGTTCTTGCTCGGACTGACATCGAGTTTCGCACCTGCGCAAGCCCGTGGCCTGTCTTTGATCCGCGATAGTGAGATCGAGGCGCTGCTGAACGAATATGCACGGCCGGTTTTCAAGGCGGCGGGCCTCGGCTCTGGACGCATCGCAATGCGGATTGTGCGAAACGATGCTTTTAACGCCTTCGTTGTCGATGGCCGCAATGTGTTTGTTCACACCGGCATGTTGATGCAGTCGGAGACGCCCAATCAGGTGATCGGTGTGGTTGCTCACGAAGCCGGCCATATCGCTGGCGGCCACATGGCGTCGCTGAGGCATAGGATCAAGAAGGATCAGACGCGGGCCTTGCTGTTGCAGATTCTGGCGGTTGGTCTGATGGGCGCCGGTGCCGCGGCTGGTGATCGTGAAGTCGCTGGGGCCGGTACCGGTTTGCTGTACGGCGGCAACGAGATTGTCATGCGGTCGCTGTTGGCGGAACGCCGCTCGCAGGAATCCGCGGCGGATCAGGCAGGGCTGGCCTATTTGAGAGCGACGAAGCAGTCCGGACGCGGGATGTTGGAAACATTCGAGCGCTTCGCACAGCAAGAATACATTTCGGATACATACAAAGATCCGTTCGTGCGCAGTCACCCGATCGCCACTAACCGGCTCAATCAGCTACGTCGTCTGGTAGAGCGCAGCAAGTACTACAACCAGGTCGATTCCGCGGAGATGCAGCTGCGCCACGATCTGATGAGGGCAAAGCTTTCAGGCTACCTGGAGCCTCCAAGTACTGTCTTCAACCGGTATCCGAGGACCGATACGTCATTGCCAGCGCGTTATGCGCGGGGCATTGCGCGATACTTCCAGGGCGGCAGCGGTGGATTGCAGGCTGCTCTTGCCGAAATCGACTATCTAATCAATGCGCGTCCGACCTACCCCTACTTCAGGGAGGTCAAGGGCGATCTTTTGATGCGCTCGGGTAAGTCGAAACAGGCTATCCCGCATTTACGCAAGGCAATCTCGCTAGCTGGTGGTGGAGCTTCCTTGATCCGAGTGCAGCTTGCTTCTGCACTGCAAAATTCGGGACAACGCGGTTCGGTCAAGGAATCCGTGAAGCTGTTGAGGAAATCCCTTATTGGTGACAAAAACCCGCGCGCCTACCGGCTTCTTGCGACCGCATACTATAAGCAGGGCGACCGTCCGAAGGCTGACGCTATGACCGCTCAGGCCTATTTTTTGGAAGGCAACCTTCAGCAAGCGCAGATATTTGCGACACGAGCTCACAGAGCTTTGAAGGCGGGTTCACCCGAATGGATTAAGAATGAGGATATCTTGAAGTTTCAGCCAAGAGGTTGAAACGTTCGGGGAGCGTTACGATTTCGCATTCTAACATGGGACTGATGCTTTACCTCAGTGCCAGCGGAGCTTGGTGATCTTGAATCGGATTGAAGTGGAAAAGGACCTGATATGAACCCGACGAAAAAGACACCTGGCGTGATCGCACACCGGGGTTTGCTAATGGCTGCTGTGGCTTTATTTGGCGGGGCGTTAGCTTTCGGAGGGTTATTCGACCGGGCGACGGCGGGAGGGCCGGCAGATGGTGAAGCTTCTTCGAGTGCTGCGTCGATGGTCTTCTCGTCGGAGCAAAAAACCGGCATCGAAGTCATCGTCCGCGAGTACCTGCTCGCAAATCCAGAGATATTCCTGGAAGTCCAGACGGAGCTCGAAAAGCGGCTTGAACATGCCCAGGCCGAGCGGATGAAGACGGCCATCAAGTCGAACGCCAAGGATCTTTACCAGCGAACCGATGCGCCCATGGCCGGCGATCCCAATGGC
>DAOUZE010000482.1 GCA_030665765.1 Filomicrobium sp. | reverse complement strand
GATTGCGGTGTCCGCCGTTCCCGAAGATCAAACTCAAAATTACGGGATCGTCGGCGTCGACAACGCCGACAGTCCTGTTTCCACGATTTATTCGATGGTCGAAAAACCGCGCCCTGGCATGGCACCTTCGAACCTGCACATCACCGGACGTTACATTCTTCAGCCTGAGATATTCGATCTTCTGGAGAAGCAGAAACCGGGTGCAGGAAACGAGATTCAACTAACCGATGCCATGTTGGGTTTACTTGACCGCAATGATCAAAGCTTCCATGCGGTGCGCTTCGAAGGCGAGATCTACGACTGCGGGTCCAAACTCGGGTTCCTAATGGCGAATGTCGCTTATGGCCTGATGCGTGAGGAGCTGGGCGGCCCGTTTCGCGAAGAGCTTGGCGCGTTGATTGCAAAAGGGTACTAGTCTGGCCTTATCAGGAGCGAGCAATCTCCATAGGAGTAGAAGCGGTAGTTGGAGTCTATAGCGTGTGCATAAGCGCGGCGCATGGTTTCTAACCCGGCAAAGGCGCAGACCAACATGAAGAGAGTTGAACGCGGCAAATGAAAGTTAGTCATCAGCGCGTCAACGGCCTTGAATCGGTATCCCGGCGTTATGAATATTTCGGTCTCTCCCGACCAGCAGGGGATCGATCCGTCCTCATGAACCGCACTTTCGAGGAGCCTCAGTGAGGTCGTACCGACGGCTATGAGCCTGCCGCCGGTGGCCCTGGCATTATTCAGTGCCGCAGCAGTTTCCGTTGAAATGCTTCCCCATTCTGCGTGCATGCGGTGGTCTTCCGTCTCCTCGGCCTTGACTGGTAAGAAGGTCCCGGCGCCGACATGGAGGGTAACGAATTGGCAAGTCACCTGGCGTTGCTTCAATGTGGAAAAGAGTTCGTCGGTGAAATGCAAACCCGCCGTTGGAGCGGCAACCGCACCCTCCCTGGCTGCGTAAATGGTCTGATAGGATGCGGCATCGGTTTGGTCGGCTTTTCTGCGACCGGCAATGTAAGGGGGAAGCGGCATGGCGCCGTTCGATGCGACGGCGGCGTCAAGCTCTGGGCCTGATTGATCGAACGCCAGAGTAATCTCGCCGCCGTCAAATTTCTCGACCACCGTTGCTTGAAGCGGGATGATCTTACCGCCGCCGAAATCTATCCGGTCGTTGATATCGAGACGTTTTGCCGGTTTGGCGAATGCGCGCCAGCGCGATTCATCGAGCCTCTTGTGAAGATTGCAAGCTATGTCGGCGACCGCAACGCCACGCCGGCGTGTGCCAGATAAGGCAGCAGGAATAACGCGGGTGTCGTTGAATACGAGACAATCGCCGGGTCGCAGGAGACCGGGCAAATCACGAACGTTTTTATCCAACAGCTCCTGCCGGCCGCCTGGGTACACGCAAAGCATACGAGCGTGATCGCGCGGCGTAGCCGGGCGCAACGCGATGTGATCATCGGACAGGTCGAAATCAAACAGGTCAGTCTTCATCGGGCTCGCGTCGGCTACTGTTCATCCATTCGATCAGTCCCGCAATACTGACGCCCACCCACGCGAGCATGGTGAGTGATCCACCCAACGGGGCGAGCATCGGGAGCGGCCGGAACTCAGCAAGAACGCCTAGGCCGACGGTGCCGACGAAGAGTGTGGCGCCTATCAGCATGGTTCCGACAATCGTCTGCCACAGCCACGTCCGCCCCACGTGCAAGGAGATAGCGATGATGGCGAGCCCCGCTGCAGCGTGCACCATGGCGAGTTCGGCAGCCGCTCGCAGAGCTTCGCCGCCGTCAACATGAGCGGCCGCTGCAGCAAGGGCGACACCTGCGCCGCCGAGAAGCCCCGCGACGGCAACCAACGGAGCTGACGCATTGCTCACAGTCACCTGTATTTCCTTTTTAATGCGCCACAGCGTTGCCATCACTTGCTCCGGCAGTTCTTTGGAGCTGGGTAGCACTCGGCGGTGCACTTGAGGTAGTGCGGAAGTCGTAACTCCCTGGCTAACCGCTTGTAGCAACCGCTGCGAGCTTTTGCGTTGGAATTACGGGGTCCACCGTGTTAGCCGCAGCCGTTGCGAATGACGTCACAGTCACCGCCCGACTTTCGGGCTTCTGTCAGTTTCGCCGAACGCTCAAGCGCGCCGGTGAAGCACGCCGGCGCTGCTGCCTTGAGCGTCAAGGTATCGACTATTAACGCGAGGAGCGAATTCTTGGATCGTAAAATGCGCTGCACTGCCAAGCTCGTGGGGGCCAGTGGAGCTTGGTCGGTGAAGCCAGTTTCTGTGTTCGTGCACTGCGCTTAAGCGTCAGCAGCGACTTTCATGGAAACCATTCGATCGGGATCCCGAACGGGCTCAC